>JAEUJK010000203.1 GCA_016794735.1 Gemmatimonadota bacterium
CCCCACCATCGTCCAGCTCTCGCCTTCGTTCGTCGAGCGGAAGAGGCGCGACCCACCGGCATACAGCACGTTGGGGTTGTGGCGCGAGAACACGATCGGGAAGGTCCACTGGAAGCGGATGCGGATGTCTTCCGACGACTCTCCCATCGGGTTGTTGGGATACACCGTCACGTCGCGCGTGAATCCCGTACGCAGGTCCTTCCGCGTGAGCAGGCCGCCGTAGCTGCCGGCGAACACGATCCACGGCTTGGTGGGATGCGGCGAGACGTACCCGGACTCACCACCGCCCGCGTCGACCCAATCGGAGAGCTGCACATTCCCAGGCTTGCGGCTCGGGCCGCACAGGGTCGAGTTGTCCTGCTGCGCACCGCAGATCTTGTACGGGTAGTCGTTGGTGAGGTCGACGTGGTACCACTGCGCAGTGGGAAACTCGAGGTCGGTCCAGCTCCGTCCCCCGTTGGTGCTGACGGTCGCTCCCCCATCATTCGCCTCGATCATCCGCATCGGGTTGTCCGCGGCGATCCACAGGTCGTGGTTGTCGCCGTGCGGCACGTTGATCGACTCACGGAAGGTCTTCCCGCCATCGCGTGAGCGATAGAAGCCGACGTTCAGTGCGTACACAACGTTCGTGTCCTTCGGGTCGGCGGCGAGGTTCGAGTAGTACCATGCGCGCTGCCGCAGCTTGCGATCGCGATTGATGTAGCTCCACGTCGCCCCGGCGTCGTCACTCCGATAGATGCCCCCGGAGTCGTGTTCGATGATCGCCCATACGCGGCTCGGCTTCGCCGGGGACACCGCGAGCCCGATCTTGCCGATGACGCCGGTGGGCAGGCCACGCGCGGTGCGCGTGAGGTTGGTCCACGTCGCGCCGCCGTCGGTGGACTTGTGAATCCCCGAGTGCACGCCACCGGACGACATCGCCCACGGCGAGCGCCACGCCTGCCACGTCGCCGCATAGATGATGTCGGGATTCGACGGATCGAGCTGGATGTCGATGATCCCGGTCGAGTCGTTGACGTACAGGATACGCGAGAAGGTCTTTCCGCCGTCCGTGGTCTTGTAGAGGCCGCGATCGCCCGCCTGGAAGGGATTGCCGAACACCCCGACCCAGGCAACGTCCTTGTTGGTCGGATGGATGCGGATCGACGAGATGTGCTCGTACTTCCACCCGAGGTAGCTCCACGTCCGGCCCGCGTCGGTGGTCTTCCAGAGCCCGTCGCCGCCGGCCGTGTTTCCGCGGATATCGGTTTCGCCGCCGCCCACCCACACCACGTCGGGATCCTGCGCGTCGACGGCAATGGCGCCGATGGTGCCGCCGAAGTAGCGATCGCTGGCCGCGGCCCAGTTCTGCCCGCCGTCGGTGGTCTTGAACACGCCGCCACCGGTGGTACCCATCCAGTACTCGTTAGGGCGCTTCACCGAACCCGCGGCGGCCACGGACCGGCCACCTCGGGCGGGGCCGATCTCGCGCCAGCGCAGTCCGCTGAAGGCGGTGGTGTCGGCCACGAAGGCGGGGAGAGCAGCGGGGCGAGCGGCCGGGCGTCCGGCCTGCGCCTGCAAGGGCAGCGCGGCGGCGCTGAGGAGCGCGGCGACAGCCGTCGCGCGGATCGTGATGGTCATGGCGAGTGCGTGGGGGAAAGGCTCCCCAACGCTACCCACCGCCCCGCCTCTGGGGAATCGGGCGCCCACCGTGGAATCGACGGGCCCGCGCGACGGTACGGCCCAGCGCTCGTGCCGGGCCGGTGGTGCGGTCAGTACGCGACGAGGTAACTCGTGAAGCCGGACAGCTCCGCCTCGGCTTCGTCCGCCTCGACCCGGAGGACCGTCGCCAGCTTGATCCAGGGAGACGTCGCCGTCTCCCGCTTCCAGATGCTGAACGTCGCTTCCTTTGCCGCATCGGCCGCGTCGACGTCGCCATCCTTGTCGTAATCGTGGCTCGTGTGCTCCCACCACAGGTTGAGCTTGGCCGGGCGTCCGCTGCAGAACTGCAGTCCCGCCGGCTCGAACTTCACCTCGAGGCGCACCGGGTCGATGACCGTCATCGTGATGCGGAGCGAGTCGCCGTCGGCGATGGCG
>JAEUJK010000204.1 GCA_016794735.1 Gemmatimonadota bacterium
GAGGTCTACACGCCGAGTGGATCCACGGCGAGCGGGAAGGCCGCGTCGCGGTTCACGCCGCCCACGTGGAACGACCTGCGGGGGCTGACGCCGGAGGAGCGTCGCCTCGTGCTCGAGTACTTCAAGCGCATCAACGCGAAGCCGTGAGTCCTGGCTGTCAGGGGGCAGGGGGGATCCGCGGGACGGGAAACCGGGTGCGCTGCACGGCGGACGCGGCACGCTGGACGGCAGGCGACAGACGGCAGACGGCTGGGGCGGGACGCCGGGGGGCCGACGGTCGCTGGTCCTGGCGTGTCGCGTGTGCGTTCGTGGCGCTCCTCCTGTGGGGCGCGTCGCCACTCCACGCGCAGGCGACCTCGGTCGAAGCCGCGCTGACGAAGGCGCTGGACCTCGAAGGCGCCAACAAGTGTCGTGAGGCGATCCCGTTCTATCGCCAGGCGCTCGGCAGCGAGGACCCGGTGGGCGCTGTGCTCGGCCTCGAGCGCTGTTATGCGATGGTGGGCCGGCCGGATTCGCTCGTGCCCGTGATCGACTCGTTGCTGCTGCGCAAGCCGACCGATCCGACCCTGCGGACCGTGCAGCTGCGCACGTTGTCGACGATCCGGCGCGACGACGACCTGCGCGCGGCCTTCGGGCAGTGGACGAGCCTCGTGCCACAGGATGCGACCCCGTACCGCATGTACGCCCAGGTATTGCTGGAGATCGGCCGGGCGCGGGCGGTGGACAGTGTGCTGCAGGAGGCGGCACGCGTGCTCGGATCCCGGAAGGACCTCGCCAGCGAGTATGCGCAGATGCAATCCGCCCTTGGCCTGTGGATTCCCGCCGCGCGCAGCTGGCGGGAGGCGGCCGAGACGCAGTCCTACCTGGAGCAGGCGGCGGTGTTTTCCCTCATGCCGGTTCCGGCCGCGTTGCGGGATTCGGTGCGCGAGATCTACCGGGAACTGCCGGTCACGCTGGGGGCGCGACGTGTGTTGTCGGGGCTCGAGCTCAAGTGGCACGCGCCGCGCACGGCATGGGATGTGCTCGCGGAGCTGAGTCCGACCGATAGTGTGGTTGCCGCCTGGCTGGAGTTCGCGCAGGAAGCGGAGGCGAGCGAGGCGTGGCTGACCGCACGCGATGCCTTTGCCCGCGTGGCGACGGCGCGCCCGAAGGATCGCTCGCTGCCGTTGCGCGCAGCCACCGTGGCGTTGAATGGCGGTGACCCGGGATCGGCGCTGGCGATGCTGGACCGCCTCTCCGGGCCAGGTGATTCCGCCATGGCGGCGACGGTGACGTTGCTGCGGGTGCGTTCGTTAGGCGCGCTGGGTCGGGCGCGGGAAGCGCAGAAGGAATTGTCGGCGCGTGAGGCGACGCTGGATCCGGAAGCACGCCGGGGGGCGATGCGCGCGCTGGCGTGGGCGTGGATTCGCGGGGGCGACCTGGAGAAGGCGCGCGTCGCGCTGGAAGCCGGCGGGCCGAACACCGAGGAAGGCGAGCGGGTGGCCGCGTGGCTGTCCCTGTATGCAGGCGCCTTTGCCGATGCGCGGCGCGGGCTGCGTCGCACCGATGAACCGAACAACGATGTGGTGACCGCGATGGCGTTCCTGTCGCGGACGCGGGTCGAGCAGTCACCGGCGGCCGGCGCGGCGTTCCTGACCTTGGCCCGCGGCGACACGTCTGCGGCCGCGCGCGCCTTTGAGGTGGTGGCGAACGAAGTGAAGGATGCGGCGCCCTTCCTGTTTGGCCTCGCGGCGCGCCTCTATGCCACGCGTGCCGTGGCCGACACGGCGCACGCGGTCCTCCTGTGGAAGTTGCTGGTGGAGACGCACGCGGACGCGCCGGAAGCCGCCGAGGCAGAGCTGGCGTGGGCGCGCGTGTTGCGCCAGCGTTCCGACGCGGCCGGGGCGCTCGCACATCTCGAGCACCTCATCCTCACGTGGCCGCAAAGCGCGCTGGTGCCGCAGGCGCGGAAGGAAATGGACGAAGTGCGGGGCATGGTGCCACGTGGCGGCATCGTGGCTGGTGTTCCCGACACATGCAGCATGCCACCGGCAGGTGCAGGCAGTGGGTCAACCGAGCGATAGCTGACATGAATCTGCGTTTCCGTATGTTCCGCCACCTTCCCGTCGTTGGCGTGTTGCTCCTGGGGGCCGTCCCCGCGCGTGCGCAGCAGCAGCTGCTGGTGCCGATGGACGATCGCCAGGCCAATGCGCTGAAGGCCTACGGCCTCGTGTTCAACGCCCTGCGCGACGGCAACAAGGCGGAATGGCTACTCAACTATCGCGGCGGATCGTTCCTGCTTCCCGACGTCAGCGACGTGCGCAAGCGCGCCACACTCGACGGGATCTCGTTCCAGCCCATCTCGGCGCCGGACGTGGCCGCCCTGCGCACCGAGATCGCGGCGGCCAACATGGACGTCGTCTCGCTGGAGCGGGCGCCGAAGATCGCGATCTACAAGCCGCTCAAGTCGCCCCCCTGGGACGATGCCGTGTCGCTCGCGCTCAAGTACGCCGGGATCGACTTCACCTCCGTGTACGACGAGGAGGTGATGAATGGCGACCTCACCAAGGTGGACTGGCTGCACCTGCACCATGAGGACTTCACCGGCCAGCTCAACAAGTTGTACCTCGGCTTCCGGGACACGCCGTGGTTCATCGAGCAGCGGGACGCCCAGCTCGCGACGGCCCGGAAGCTCGGCATGCCGAACATCCCCGCGCTCAAGAAGCAGGTGGCCGAACGCATGCGCCAGTTTGTCGAGAACGGGGGCTTCCTGTTCGCGATGTGCGGCGCGACCGAAACGCTCGCCTTGGCGATTGCTGCGCACCAGACCGACATCGCGGGTTCGTTTGCAGACAACACCCCGGTGGACGAGGCGGCCGACCAGAAGCTGGACTGGGATCGCTCGTTCGGCTTCCGCGGCGTCCACCTCGAGCCGTCGCCCTTCGTGAACTCGATGAGCGACATCGATGGGCACCAGGTGAACGTGCCCGGGCGTCGGCAGCCGCTGGGCCAGTTCAGCCTGTTCAGCTTCTCGGCCAAGTTCGATCCCGTCGCGACGATGCTGGTGCAGAACCATCGCAACGTGATTCCCGACTTCTACGGGGTGACGACCTCGTTCACGCGGTCGACGATCAAGCAGGGCGTGACGATCCTCGCGCAGGAAGAAGGTGCGCCGTGGGCGAAGTACCTCCATGGCGATTACGGGAAGGGGTCGTTCACCTTCCTCGGTGGCCACGATCCGGAGGATCCGCAGCACAACATCGGCGCGGCGCCGACGGACCTCGCGCTGCACCCGAGCTCCCCGGGTTATCGCCTGATCCTGAACAACGTCCTGTTCCCGGCGGCGAAGAAGAAGCCGTTGAAGACGTAGGGGAGAGACGGCAGACGGCGGACGGCAGATCTCTCTGGGCGCCAAGTGTGGCCCGGTGCTGCGGGGTGAGTTGCTCCCTCGGTTGAGTCGCGGGTTGCTCACGTTGGTGCCGACGCGCCGGTAACCCGCTGCCGCGGTGCGCATTGCGCGAATGCGCGCTTGCGCGCGCGCGCCACTCTGCTAGGCTGCGACTAGCCTGTCTGCCGTCCGCCGCTTCCCAAACGTCGTGTCCCGAATCTCCCAGGCCGCTGCTGCCGCAGTCCGCACCGCGATCCAGCTTGCTGGGGGGCGGGAAGTCTGCTTTGTCGCGACGGTGGACGAGGATGGCGACCTCGCCGCGGCCCGGGTGGTCGCGCGGGGCGACGTGCGGAGCGTGCTCGCCCTCCCCGGATTCGCCAGGCGCGGTGAGATGCTGCTCCACAACCATCCCTCCGGGGTGCTGGAGCCGTCGGGGCCGGATCTCGAGATCGCGGCGCGGATGCACGATGACGGGATCGGGTTCGCGATCACCAACAACGACGCGTCCGAGGTCTACGTGGTGGTGGAGGTGCCGCGTGCGCGGAGCATCACCACCCTGGACCTGGACATCCTCGAGGGTGACCTGGGGCCCGACGGCGCGGTGGCCACCCACCTCGGACGATACGAGGATCGCCCCACGCAACGCGCCTATGCCCGCGCGATTGCCCGCCTGTACAACAGCGGGGGCGTGGGGCTCCTGGAGGCGGGGACCGGGGTCGGCAAGTCGTTAGGCTACCTGGTGCCGGCCCTGCGATGGGCGGCGGCCAACGGCGAGCGCACCGTCGTCTCGACGAACACCATCAACCTGCAGGAGCAGCTGGTCGGGAAGGACCTCCCGTTCCTGGCCGGGGCGATGACCGACCAGAACGTGCGGTACGCGCTCCTCAAGGGATGGCGGAACTACCTCTGCCTCCTGCGACTGGAACAGGCGCGCGGGGCGGGGGGCACCCTCTTCGACGACGGCCACTCGCGCGACCTCGAGATGATCGACGCGTGGGCCGGTTCGACGAAGGACGGCTCGCTCAGCGACCTCGCCGAGTCACCGCGCAGCGAGGTGTGGGACGAGGTGGCCGCCGAGCCCGACCTGTGCCTGCGCCTCAAGTGCCCGCACTTCGACAAATGCTTCCTGTTCGCGGCCAGGCGTGAGGCAGCGCAGGCCGACGTGGTGGTGGTCAACCATCACCTGCTGCTCGCCGACCTCGCGGTGCGGCGCGCGTCGCAGAACTGGGACGAGGCCGCGGTGTTACCCCCGTTCCAGCGGCTGGTCGTGGATGAGGGGCACCACCTCGAGGATGCCGCGGCCAAGCACCTTGGCGCGACGGTGTCTTCGCGCGGGGTGCAGCGGCTCTTTTCGCGGCTCGAACGGCGGGGACGGGGATTGTTGCCGACCCTGTCCCAACGCCTTGGGCAGCGGAAGGACCTGCTGAGTGTGGCGTCGCTCGACCTGGTGCACGCCAAGCTTTACCCCTCGGCGCTGGCGGCGCGCGACAAGGCGGCGGTCGTGTTCGACCTGCTTGAAGGGGTGATGCAGGAGTCCAACCAGGCGGTGATGCGCCTGACGCGCGAGTTCGACGACCATCCCGTGTGGAAGGCGGGGCTCGACGGGGCACTCGACGACCTGCTCCGCGAGTTCCAGCTGATGGCCGACAACCTCCGGCTGATCAAGGACCGCATGGAGGCGGACGAGCGGCTGATGGACCTCAACGGGACGCTGCTCGGCGAACTCCGTGGCGTGTCGCGCCGACTCGAATTGGCCGGCGACGCGCTGCGGCAGGCACTGCGTCCGTCGGCGAAAGCGCGGACGGTCCGATGGCTCGAGGTCCGGGGAAAGGAGCGTTCGCTCGTCGCGACCGCCGTCCCGCTAGACCTCGCGCCGATCCTGCGCGACGACCTCTTCCGGCGTGTCGAGACCACCGTCGTGACGAGCGCCACCCTTGCCACGGAAGGGCGGTTCGACTTCATGAAGAACCGGCTCGGGCTGACCGAGGATGACGTGGAGCCGGAGGAGGGAGCCTTCGCGTCGCCGTTTGACTATCGGTCGCAGTCGCTGCTTGCCATACCACATGACGTCCCGGCGCCTAACGTCAACGGGGACGAACACTTCGCGGCGGTGCTGGAGGGAATTTCTCTGGTCGCTGAGGCGTCGCGCGGAGGGATCTTCGCGTTGTTCACGAGCCACCGGGACGTGCGAGACGCCGCTCGTGAACTCCGGGATCGAGGGCTCGGAGGGAGTTTTCCACTCCTCGTACACGGAGAGGAAACCCGCGACACCTTGCTGCGGCGATTCCGCGAATCGGGGAGTGCGGTGTTGCTCGGAACGGCGTCGTTCTGGGAGGGGGTCGACGTGCCTGGCGACGCGCTGCGCGGGCTGGTGATCGCGAAGCTCCCGTTTCGGGTGCCCACCGAACCGCTGACCGCGGCGCACTGCGAGGCCATCGAGGCACGCGGGGGCGATCCGTTCCAGGAGTACATGCTCCCACACGCGGCGCTCCGGCTCAAGCAGGGGTTCGGTCGCCTCATTCGCACCCGGGAAGACAAGGGCGTCGTGCTGTTGATGGACTCGCGGGTGACGTCCAAGCGGTACGGTGAGGAGCTGCTGGACGGCCTCCCGCCGGCGCGGCAGGTGGTGGGGCCGTGGGTCGAGGTGGAGGCCGCGATCCGGAAGTTCTACCGGACGCATCGCGCCTGACGCCGGGGACTCCAGCGGGGGGCGTGCATCGCAGTACTTTCCCCCACCCCCGACCTCACCCACGTCATGAGCGCACGTCCGTCGAAGATCGTTTGCATCGGCCGCAATTACGCCGACCACGCCAAGGAGTTGGGCAACGCGGTGCCGGACAAGGAGCCGCTGTTCTTCCTCAAGCCACCCTCGAGCCTCATCGGGAGCGGTGACGCGATCGTCCTGCCGCCGCAGTCCTCGCAGGTGGAGCACGAAGGGGAGATCGGCGTGGTGATCGGCAAGACGCTCAAGAACGCGAGCGAAGCCGAGTGCATCGCGGGGATCAGCGCGATCGTGGCGGTGAACGACGTCACCGCGCGCGACCTCCAGCGGAAGGACTCGCAGTGGACCCGGGCCAAGGGGTTCGACACGTTCTGCGCCGTCGGCGCCCCGCATGCCGGCCCCTTTGACCTCGGGAACATCGAGGTGGTGACGCGCGTGAATGGAGTGGAGAAGCAGCGCGGCAACTCGAGCCAGATGGCCTTCTCGATCGCGTTCTGCCTGAGCCACATCTCGCACGTGATGACGCTGGAGCCTGGTGACATCGTCGCGACGGGGACCCCGGCCGGGATCAGCAAGCTCTCGCCCGGCGATGTGGTCGAGGTCGAGGTGGTGGGGTATTCCACGCTGTCCAACCCGGTCAAATAGGGCGATTTCCGGCAACCGTGGCGGGGGCCGCCGGGTACAGAGGGAAGGGGCTCGGCGGAGTGTCGTAGGGTCAGTAGCTCTGCCGCCCATCGTGACGACCCTGTAACATCAAGCCATGCTGACGCTGCGGGACCGCAGGACCACGCTGGAGGAGGGGAATGCCCCGGGTCGGCGACTCCGGGCCACGGCGGCGTCTGTTGGAGTCCACCTCCTCGTGGTCGCTGGGCTCTGGCAGGTCCTGCAGTTCCCGCGCGTGATCGACGCGTTCCTGGCCCGCTCTGAGGCGTCAGCGGGGCGGGAACAGCGGATCACCTACGTGCAGGTGCCGCCGCAGGCCACGGAGCGGCTGGTGCGCACACCCCCGCCGCGCCGCGCCGCTCCTCCCGCGGTCCAGCCCGTGTCTGCACCGCCGGCCCCGGCGCCCGCGGTCAGTGAGGGACCGCCGGCCGGTCCGCCGACTTCCCTCATCGCGCCTACCACCGTGCCGGAGGGAGTGCCCGCGGCACCGGCGGGTCCGGCGACCGGTCCGCTCGCCACCGGGCGCGGCCCGGTGCGTGGAGTCCAGCCGGGGTATACGGAACCGCGGGTCTGGATCCAGGCCGAGCCGGTGTATGCGCCGGCCCTCGAGGGTGACGCAAAGCTCGATAGCGCCGTGGCCGCGCGTATCTACGCGTTCCGCGACTCCGTGGCGGCCAACACCTACGAGCCGAACAAGTTCGAGCGTGGTGACTGGACCTACACCACGAAGGACGGCAAGAAGTTCGGCATCGACCAGAAGTTCATCCGCCTGGGCAAGGTCTCGATTCCCACCGCGTTGCTCGGGTTGTTGCCACTCAACCAGGTGCAGGGGAACCCGATCGCGATCGACCGGGAGCGCCGGCTGGCCGCGATGCGCAGCGAGATCATCAGCCAGGCGCAGATGGCGATGAACGAGGAAGAGTTCCGCCAGGCGGTGAAGGCGATCCGCGCCCGCAAGGAGCGGGAGCAGAAGGAAGCCGAGGCGCGGAAGAAGAAGGCCGCGCCGGTCAAGGTCATCTC
>JAEUJK010000217.1 GCA_016794735.1 Gemmatimonadota bacterium
CGTGCGCATGGTGCTCTCGGGGACCGTGAACAAGCGACTGGTCGGGGCGTGGCTCAACGCCGGGCTGCCTGCCGTGGGCATCTCCGGCGAGGATGGCAACCTGCTCTCCTGCGACCTGTTCGGCGACGGATCGCTCGGCGCCGTCGGACAGCCGCGCTCGTCGAACCCGGCGGTGCTGCTCGCCCTGATCGACGCCGGCTTCGTCCCGGTGATCTCGCCGGTCGGCCGCTTTGCGCACGATGGCAGCGGCTGCAACGTGAACGGTGACGATGCGGCCGCGGCCATCGCCGGCGCGTTGGGTGCCAGCGAACTGCTGCTCGTCGCCGATGTCGATGGCTTTCGGGACGCGAGCGGCGCCACGGTCGCTGCCCTCGATGCCGACACCGCCGCCGCCCACATCGCCAACGGCGTGGCCACCGGCGGGATGATCGCCAAGCTCGAGGCGGCCCTTCGCGCCCTCGACCATGGCGTGACGCGCGTCCGCATTGGTGGCGTCGCCGCCATCGCCGATCCCACGCGCGGGACGGTCATCACGCGCGCCCCGCTTGCGGCAACCCACTGACGTCTTCCCTCGCTCCAACGACCATGTCTGTCATGACGCCTCCCGTGAATACTGCCATCACCCCGTCGCTCCTCCCGACCTACAAGCGGGCCCCCATGGAGCTGGTGGGTGGTGAAGGCGTCGAGTTGATCGACAGCGAGGGCAAGCGCTACCTGGATTTCACCAGCGGCATTGCCGTGAACGCGCTCGGCTACGGCGACGCCGGGCTCCAGCAGGCCATGAAGGCCGCGGCCGAGGGGCTCATCCACGTCTCCAACCTGTTCCGCACCGCCCCGGGCGAACAGCTGGCCGACAAGCTGGTCCAACTGTCGTTTGCCGATCGCGTCTTCTTCTGCAACTCCGGTGCGGAAGCCAACGAGGGCGCCTTCAAGATCGCGCGCCGCTGGGCCCGGGGCATCGGCGGCCCGGCCAAGCACGAGATCATCGCGTTCCGTGGCTCGTTCCACGGACGGCTGTTCGGCACCCTCGCGGCGACCGATCGCCCCAACTACCGGATGCCGTTCCGGCCGCTCGCCGGTGGCATCTCGATCATCGAGCGCGACATCGAGGACCTCGACCTGGCGCTCAACGCGGAGACGGTGGCCGCCGTCATCCTCGAACCCATCCAGGGTGAAGGCGGGATGCGCGTCCTCGACACGGAGTTCGTGCGCCGGGTCCGCGAGCTCACGAAGGCACGCCAGATCGCCCTCATCTTCGACGAGATCCAGTGCGGCCTCGGTCGTACCGGGCGTGTCTTCGCCTACGAGGAGATCGGCGTCACGCCAGACATCATGACCCTCGCCAAGCCGATCGCTGGTGGCCTGCCGATGGGGGCGATCCTCGCGAGCGAAGTGGTGGCGAGCGCCATGCAGCCGGGCGACCACGGGACGACCTTTGGCGGCGGCCCCTTCGTGGCCTCGGTCGCACTGCATGTGGTGGATCGGTTGTCTGACCCGCGCATGCTCGCGCACGTGCGCGAGGTGGGCGCCCACGCACGCGCCGGGCTCGAGGCGATGATGGAGCGCTCGGATCGCATTCGCGCGGTGCGCGGTCGCGGGTTGATGCTCGGCATCGACGTCACCGAACCCGCCGCAGAGGTGATCGCGCGCGCTCGCGAAGCCGGGCTGCTCCTCGTTTCGGCGGGTGACCACACCATTCGCCTCCTGCCGCCACTCGTGATCACGGCTGCCGATGTCACGCGCGGGCTGAAGATCCTGGAAGCGGCACTGGCGGGATAAGGGCAGGACGGCAGACGGCAGACGGCAGAGACCAACAGATGAAGCACGGGCAGCACGGGGCTTGAGAAGCACGCGATCCCGTGCTGCCCGTACTGCTCGTGCCTCTCGTGCTTCGCGTTGATGGTTGCCGCGACAGGCGACGCCGGGTAGACTCGCCGCATGGCCGACTACCCTTTCATACCACTCGCTCACGAGCGCATTCCCGTCGAGGAGTCGCTGGAGCGAGGCCGGGCGTTCTTCGCCGAGATGGATCGCCGCCGGACCACGCGGCACTTCTCA
>JAEUJK010000240.1 GCA_016794735.1 Gemmatimonadota bacterium
TCCGGAGAGGCGACAGGGGCGCGAGTGGGACCATGGGCGATCGGCGAGCTCATCGGTCGCGGTGGGATGGGGGATGTCTACCGCGCCCAGCGCGCCGACGCCCAGTACGAGCAGCAGGTCGCCATCAAGGTGATGCGCCCCGGGCGCGACCCGCAGGCGCTGCTGCAGCGCTTCCGCGCCGAGCGTCAGATCCTCGCGCGCTTGCAGCACCCGAACATCGCCACGCTGCTCGATGGCGGCGTCACCGACGAGGGGACGCCGTGGCTCGCGATGCAGTTCGTCGATGGCGTACCCATCACACAGTGGGCGCAGGAGCGGTCGTTGCCCCTCGAGGGTCGCCTCGCGTTGTTCCTCACCGTGTGTGATGCCGTGCACTCGGCCCACGGCCACCTGGTGGTGCACCGGGACCTCAAGCCCAGCAACATCCTGGTCACCACCGACGGCACCGTGCGCCTCCTCGACTTCGGGATCGCGAAGGTGCTCGACGCGTCGACGGACGCCCCCGAAACCGGCGACCTGCTGCTGCTCACACCGGAACACGCGGCGCCGGAACAGTTTCGCGGCGAGCCGGTCACCACGGCCACCGACGTCTACGCCCTCGGCGTCCTGCTCTACCAACTCCTTGCAGGCAGTCGTCCCTTCCAACTCGTGCCAACGCCGGCGCTCGCGCGGGCGGTCTGCGAACAGGACCCCGTGGCGCCAAGCGCCGCGGCGGCGGATGCGGAGCGCTTGCGGGCGGCAGGGATCGCGGCGTCTCCCGTGGCGGCAGGCGCGATCGCGGGGGACCTCGATGCGATCGTGATGAAGGCGCTGCGCAAGGAGCCCGGGCGCCGCTACACGTCGGTCGCCGAATTGGCTGCAGACCTTCGCCGGCACACGGCCGGCTTTCCCGTGGACGCGCGTCCCGAGACGCTGGGGTACGTCACACGACGCTTCGTGGGACGCCACCGGCTGGCCGTGGCTGCAGCTGCCGGTTTGTGTCTCTCCCTCGCATCGCTCGCGATCGTGTCGTTCCGCGCGGCGCGCACCAGCCGGGAGCAGTCCGCGGCCATCGCCCGCGAGCGCGACGTCGCAGTCGAGGTATCCAGCTTCCTGGAGACTCTCTTCCGAAGCCCCAGCCCGTTCGCGGCCGGGCGCGAGCGCCGCGACACCCTGCGGGTGCGCGATGTCCTGGACGAGAGCGCCGCCAAGGTGCGTCGGGAGTTGCAGGGACAGCCGCAGCTCCAGGCACGACTCCTCCATGTGCTGGGCCGCGCACAGGCCGACCTGGGGAACTACCCGGCGGCGAAACCCCTGTTCGAGGAGGCCCTCGCGATTCGCACGCGAGAGCACGGGGCCACTTCGGTGGATGCGGCCACGACCGCACTCTCCCTCGGAACATTGAGCTGGCAGATGGGGCGCGCCCCGGCCGCGGAGAGCACGTTGCGACAGGTGATCCCGATCTTCGCGGCCGACACAAGTCACCGCGAGGACCGGATCCGGGCACTGTCGTCACTCGCCTCCAGCATTCGACTGCAAGGGCGCCTCGCCGAGGCGGAGCCGGTCTACCGCGAGGCGCTGACCCTGGCGCAGTCGCACTATCCCGCGGGCGACCCAGAGGTGGCCGGGCGCATGGCGGACCTTGGCTCGGTGCTGGGCGCCCTGGCGAAGTTCGACGAGGGAGAGTCGTTGCTGGTGGCCGCCATCGCCATGGAGCGTGCCGCGAACGGCCCACGCCATCCGCGCGTGGCTGGCCCGATGAACAACCTGGCGACGCAGCTGATGGTGCAGCGCAAGTTCGCGCCCGCGGAGACCCTGCTGCGCGAGATCAGCACCATCATGGAGGCGTCGGTCCCGGACCCGCACCCGCTGCGCGCCATGGCGCTGAGCAACCTGGGCGCCAACCTCTACGAACAGAAGCGCGCAGCGGAGGCCGAGCCGATCCAGCAGCGCGCCCTGGCGATGCGGCGGAAGGTGCTGGACGCGAAGCACCCGGACATCGGCGTGTCACAGCTCAACCTGGCATCTACCGTCGAGGCACTGGGGCGCCCCGCGGAGGCGCTCCGCATGAAGCAGGACGCCGTGCAGTTCTTCCGCGCCGCCCTCGGCCCCCGGCATCCGCTGGTTGGGGATGCGTTGAATGCCACGGGGGCGACGCTGCAGAACCTCAAGCGGTACCGGGAGGCCCTGGCCGAGTTTGCGGCTGCCGCCCAGGTGCGAACGGAGACGCTCGGTCCCAACCATCCCTCCACGGCCGCATCGTACGGTGGCATGGCGCG
>JAEUJK010000243.1 GCA_016794735.1 Gemmatimonadota bacterium
CTCGGCACTCACGCGTGGGTGGACGAGAGCCAGCTGGGCGGTTCGGTGCTGGCCTTGTCGCCGGGCGACGCCGAGGACGGACTGGTGCTCGCGGACGACCTGGCGTCGCTGCGCCTGGACGCCGACCTCGTGACGCTGTCCGCCTGCGCGACCGCGCGCGGGGTGGACGTGCAGGCCGAGGGGCTCGTGGGACTCACGGTGCCGCTGCTCGAATCCGGCGCACGCGCGGTGCTCGCGACCGCGTGGCGCGTCGACGATGCCGAGACGGCCCGCTTCATGGCCGGATTCTACCGCGAGTTGGCGCGTGGGCTCGCCGTTGGTGACGCCCTGCATCGCACCAAGGCGGCTGCCCGCCGCCGTGGAGCGCCAGTCAACGTGTGGAGCGCCTTCACCCTGGTCGGCGACGCGACTATCCGGCCGCATCTCGCGCCGGTGCCTTGAACGCACCGTCGCACGGCCCCCACGTGCACGACCCGCGCACGTGCCTCACTGCACGCGGAACGACTGCACGGGTGCCACGGACGCCGCCCCCTGCGGCAAGGCCGCGCTGACCACCCATTGGTATTCGCCCGGGGCCAGGGGCACGGTGAGCGGCAAGGTGTAGGTGGTGTCGCCCGTTGCCGCCGTGTGCACGGGGGTGCCTGCCGCGTCGAGGAGCGCGAAGTCGTAGCGGGTCGCGGTCGGGACTGCACGCCACGTGTAGGTTCGCGCCGCATCGGCGACCACCGCACCCACGGGGGACACCGCCGCGGGAACGCTCCCACCATCGCGCAGGACCGGCACCTCAGGTTCGGGGCGCGGGCGCAGGGTGAGGACCCCCACCGCAAGCAGGAGGGCCGCGGCGGCCGCCAGCGGCACCCAGCGACGGCGCACGATTCCGTGTTCCTGAGCCGCGTCCACCGCCCGGAGCAGCTCGTACCCCTCTCGGCACGGCGCGCAGCTCATCACGTGGTCGAGATCCGCGAGGCGCTGCGACTCGCTACCGCGGCGGGCCACGAGGTCGTGCAAGCGATCGGGCGACACGTGTGCTCCCCGCGTCGCGAGCCCCTGGGCCACGGCGGTGCGGTAGAGCGCATGCAGCTTCTCGTTGGTCAATTGGTCCATGTGTCTCCCGCCGCGGTGATGCCGCGTTGTGCGAGGGCCTCCCGGAGGTCCGTCAGGCCCCGGTACAAGAGGTTGCGCACCTTCATGGTCGTCCATCCCAGCGCACCGGCGATCTCGTCCGGCTTGTAGCCGGCGAGGTACATCCGCACCACGGGGCGTCGGCTCTCGACGATTGTGTCGATGGCCGCCGCGACGATACGCGCGAGCTCCGTTTCCCCGAGGGCCCGGTCACTGGGTGTCCCGGTCGCAACGTCAGGCATGTCGCCATCCTCATGGTCTGCCGCCAGGACCTCGTGCCGGGCCTGCTTTCGCCGGATGAGGTCGAGCGCGGCGGTCACCGCCGTCCGATAGACATAAGACGCTGGCGTCGCCTCGATTGCGTCAGGTTGCTGCTGCGCCTGCCAGAGGCGCAGTCGCACCTGCTGGAGCAGTTCGTCCAGGTCGTCGCCGCGCAGGTGATACCGCGAGGCCACGAATCGCAATCGTGCACCGAAGCGTTCGAGCACACGCTCGAGAGCCGCGGAGAGGGCGTCGCGTCCTGGGAGGGTCACCCCCCGAAGCTACTGGCGACGCCGCATCGAACAACCACGCGCCGGCGAGGCCGCCGCAGGTTGGCGTGACGCAATCCGGGGTCGGGGTGCGTCACTGAGGGGAACCCAGCCCCCTCGCCCATGCCGTTCGACGTTTCGCGCCGTCTTGCGTACCTCGCCATCCCGCTCGTGCCGATCGCCGTGGCGGCGCAGGTCCCGACCCTGCGTTCGCAGGCCAAGCCGACCTTCACCGTTCAGCACGTGATCGAGGTGGCCGACCTGCAGGCGACACCGCTGCCCGCGACGCAGGGGCAGGCGGTGACGTTCCGGTTCAAGTTGAAGAACACGGGGACCACGGTGACCACGGGTGTGCCGTGGGCCCTGGAGGTGAATGGCGTCGCCATCGGGAACGGGACGAGCCCGGGGCTCAAGCCCGGCGACGGCTGGGAGGCCACCAAGGGATGGACGGCCGTGCCGGGTGCCCACACGGTGCGGTTCGTCGTCGACCCGCTTGGGACCGGGGGCGCCAGCGGGGCCGCGGCGCCGCTCCGCAGTCGCCAGTTAGGTATCTCGGTCGCCGCCCTGCCGGCCACCGAGGTCCGGCTGATCGACTGGGACGCCGCCAAGCAGGTGGGGATGACCTACGCCAACGGCCTGCAGCAGCCCTCGACGTGTAATTCCTGGACGGAACCGATCAACCACGCCGGATACGGGGCGAACAACTCCTACGGTAACGAAGGGCGAATCGGGTGGATCCATGTGGGCATCGCCTGCGCCGCGACCGGCGGTCGGATGAACGCCACCGTCTTCGACAACCTCCAGCTTCGGAACGGATGGCGGGTGAAGAGCGTGTCCGTCGAGCGCACCTACCAGTACGGCGGTGATTGGCAGTACACGAGTACGCCACCCGGCCCCGGCGCTGATCGCCCGCGCGTCACCCTCGGGTTGTGGGCGCAAGCCGTGGGGTCGGTCCACCTCGCCGTGAAGGTGGAGATCGAGGGGCCGCGCGGCACCAACCCCTACCGCTGACCTGCATCCCTCACCCACAGCCAGCCTCGTGACGATGCGTCTCCACCTGATGCTCGCCTGCGCCCTCGCCACCGCCGCGCACGCACAACGCCCGCCCGGATCGCAGGTCAAGCCAACCGTGCCTGTCCCATCGCCCGTCGCCTCGTACACGGTC
>JAEUJK010000291.1 GCA_016794735.1 Gemmatimonadota bacterium
GAAGCTCATGATGCTCCGATCACGCGCAGGCGGCCGAACGATTCACGGCAGGCTGCGGCGCCTTCGGGTTCTGCAGGCGCTCGTTGTACGAAATCGGGAAGAAGCAGGTCTTGCGGAACGTGGTCTGCACCGGCAGCCAACGCGGGTCCGGCGTATTGAACCGATAGTGGTCCATCAACCGGCGACCCTGCAGGTACAGGTTGGTCCGACGGGCATGGATCAGCACCGTCTGCGCCGCCGGCGTGCCGGCATACGGCGCCAGCCCGTTCGACGAACGCACCGCGTTGATGCGCGTGGTGAACTCGGCGTTGTTGCCCGAGGCCAACGCAGCTTCCGCGAGGATGAGGTTCATTTCGACTTCGCTGATCGCGGTCGTCGGGATGAACTGGCTCGACGTCTGACGGCAGCACTCATCGATCGCGCGACCCAGGACGGCGTCCGGCTGGCCGGTGACCGGGTCCACGAGCTTGATCCCGGCGACGCCATCGAGCGGACGCGTACGGGCCGTGTTCGTGTTGATGTACTCGTCACCCGCACGGATCTCCAGGCGCTGGCTGATCTCGAACCCGGTGGCGAAGTACCCACCGTTGTTCTGGGCCGACGCCGTGAAGCGCATGCGGTACCCCGCCGGCATCAGCGCCAGCGCGGCAGCGGCGTCAGCCGAGGCACCGGCGTCGTTCACCAGGCCGTTGGCCGGACGCGCACGCGCCGTACCGAACTTCGCGCGCACCGCCTTCGAGAACTTCGCGCGGGCACGGAGCCCGGTCGCGTTCCGGCGCCACTCGGCGTTGTTCAGCGTCGTGGACAGCGTCACGCCCTTGTCGAACAGCGAGATCGCCTTGTCGAACATCGTCGGCATGTTCGCCTCGCCGACCGGGTCGCCGTTGGCCTGGCGATCGGACGACACGACGAAGTCCTCGTAGTTCTCGGCGATCAGCAGGTAGGCAAGGCCCGCGTAGGTGTACGCCCGCGCCAGGTCGACGCGGCTGCGGAGCTTGCTGTCCTTGTCCAACGCTTCAAGCTGGGTCACCGCGTAGTCACCGAGCCAACGGGCCTCGGAGAGGTACGGGTACTGCCCGTCGGTGTACTCGTTCACCGGGTCGTTGATGTCCCCGTTGTCGAGCGTGTTCCACGCTTCGCGCGAACCCGCCCAGGTCAGCTCGTCCGAGACCGCGCCGATCGTGCCGGCGATCTGGTTCATCGAACGGCTCACCGTCGCGCCAAGCCCGTTGACGAGCGGCGTGGCCGCCGCCGGATCAGCGAGGTTTTCCTCGACGACGGCGTTCGGGTTGTTGATGTCCGTGTCGAACATGCCGCAGGCGCCAAGAGTGAGCGACGCAGCCAGCGTCATCACCCCGCGCGCGGCGCGATGCGCGCCGGAAACCCGGAACGCACCGCCCGTGAAAGATGTCATTCGCATGTAGCGATTCACTCCGCGCTTAGAAGTTGAGATTGACGACCAGGGACACGCGGCGCTGCAGCGGGAGGCCGAAGCCGTCCGTGCTCACGAGGAAGTTGTCCGTGAGGGCGCCGGTGGACCCACGTCCGTTCTCGTTCGATTCCGGATCGAGGCCAGAGTACTTGGTCGCGAGCCAGAGGTTACGGCCCGAGAGGGTCACGTTGCCGCCATTCGCCCCGAACCGGCCGAGCAGGCCCGACGGGAGGTTGTAGGTCAACGCGATCTCGCGGAGGCGGACGAAGTCGCCGTCCTCGGCCTGGTGGAGACCCGGCTCAAGCAGCCGGCGGTGCTTCGTGATGTACAGGTTCGCCGCATTGAGGCGCTGCTCCGCCGTGCTGGCCGGGTTGTTCAGCGTCGCCTCGATTTCGTCGAACGCCTTGCGGTTGGAGCCGATCGACGCGTGCTGCGAGCCGCGGAAGCCGTCGGTCAGGTTCTGGACCTTGAAGCCGGTGCGGTACTCGAAGAGCGTCTG
>JAEUJK010000366.1 GCA_016794735.1 Gemmatimonadota bacterium
GACGCCATAGGCCAGGTAGATCGCCGACTCGAAGTTGTTGGCCGGCATCATGGCCATGTGCTCGCGGTGGTGGTGGGCATGCATGTCCACCCACCCCGGGATGATGGTCTTGCCCGCGACATTCACCACGCGGTCCACGCCTGCGGTGCTGCACGAGCCTACACAGGTGATGCGCCCCGCTCTCACGACCACGGTCCCCCGGGGAATCACGCGTGCCCCATCGAGGGGCACGATGCGCGCCCCGGTGAGGGCGATTGATCCCGCTGGAATCGCGCGGGGCGCGCTGAGCGACACGGTGGTCGTGTCGGTGCGCCTTGCCACGGCGTCGTGGGCGAAGAATCGCTGGCCGCTCACGAAGTCCACGCGAGTGGCGCTGCGCCAGCGCGGATAGAGCCCGCCCTCCGTGGAGAGCGGGGTCGCCGGGAAGGCACCCCCTGCCTTGCCGATCACAGGCACCTCGCCACCCGAGCCACCCGCGGGCAGAGGCGCGAGGTAGACATTGGCGCCCTGGGCAAAGGCCACGAAGGCACCGTCGGGGGAGACCGCCGCGTCGTCGGAGTCGCGAACGTTCACATGCACCTTGCGATCGGTGCCATCGAGCCGCACGGATGCCACCTCCACACCGGCGGGCGGGCGGCCGAGTTCGTTAGGCGGCCCGAAGACCTTGGAGGCCGCCCAGTAGAGTCGTCCGTTGGCGCCGACGGTCGGGCGGACCTCGGGAAAGCCGAAGGGCCCGCCGCTCACCTGGACGATGTCGGTCTCCTCACCCCCCGTGGCGGGAAGGCGCACCAGGTCCAGGACGCCGGTGCGCGAGAGCGTCGAGCCGCGGGCCGTCGCACCGGTGCCGCGCGCGACGACGATCTCGCGCCCATCCGGAGTCCACGCCGGGTTCAGGTACTCCCCTGCGGCACTCGTCAGGCGCTGGGGCGTGCCGCCGCTGGCAGGGATGCGCCACAGCCCGCCGCGATTCATGGAGTCCACCGTCGTGAAGGCAATGCTGGCCCCATCGGGCGACCAGGCCGGCTGGAACTCCATCGGCCCGAACGACTCGGGCGTGAGGCGGCGCGGCGCGCCGCCGGGAAGCGATTGCACGTATATCCTGCCTAACGCCTGGAACGCCAGGGTGCGCCCGTCGGGTGACGCCGACGCCCAGCGCACAAACCGCACGTTCACCGGGCCATCACCCAGCCGGTTGGTGGTGGTGATCCCTTCGGAGATCTCCCGCTGCACCCGTGCCGAGAAGGGAATGGTGGAGACGGCGCCCGACGCGACATCGACCTGGCGAATCTTTCCACCCTGGTGGATCACGAGGCTGCGCCCGTCCTTGAGCCAGCGATAGAGCGGGTAGGATCCATTGAGTGGAATGCTTTCCTCGCTGAGGTCCATCTCCACGGGGTCCATGAGGAGACGCTCCTCGCCGGAGCGCAGGTCCCGGATCCAGAGCGCACTCCGAGGCCCGAACCGCTGTCCCTTGTACTCCAGCGTGCCGCCCGGAACCTTGCGCATGAAGGCCAGGAACCGGCCGTCGGGGCTGGGTTCGGCGGCGTAGGCACCCCCGCTCGTCGCGCGGTCTTGTTGCTGGGCCTCACCCGAGGTGACGGGTCGCACCTGTCCGGTCCGCAGGTCGTACCGGTGGAGCTGCACCGTCCCCTTGAGCACGTCCTCCTGTCCCCAGAAGCCGGTCGGTCGCGCCGTGTACACGTCGTAGTAGAGATACCGCCCATCGCGCGAAATCGCGGGACGGAAGGGGTTGTTCCCCACCTCCCCCTTGACCAACGGCACGCCCGCGCCGCCGTCCTTGTGGAACATGACTAACGATCGCGGGCCGAAACCGGCCATCTTGACGGCGATGATGTACTGGCCGTCGGCCGTCCAGAGCGGGAAGTTGTAGCGCGATACGGGATCGATGTTCACCGGGCGGGCATTCTGCCCATCGGCGTCCATCACCCACACGTTGTATTGGCCCTTGCGATCGCTGATGAAGGCGATCGACTTGCCATCAGGCGAGATCCGCGGTGCGAAGTTGCTGGCGATCCCGCTGGATTGGGTGAGGGCGGTGGCGGTCCCTCCGGCCGCCGGCATGCGATAGATGTGGCTCAACAGGTCGAAGACGATGAACTGCCCATCGTCGGACACGTCGATGTTGGTCCACGTCCCCTCAGTCGCCGTGAAGTCGATCTGGCGCGTGCGCCCGCGGGGTCGCGCGATGTCCCAGGCGGTATCGGGTGGGGTGGACTGCGCGGCGAGCGCCCCGGCAAGGAGCGGGAAGGTGACCAGTGAGCGGTAACGCATGGAGTGAGTTCAGGGGAATCGCGTATTTTCCCCCCGAATCACGGCGCGGCAAGGGGTCGGCGGAGTGCAGCCGATCCGCCACCCGATCGACCGCGCCCGGACGCTCCCTC
>JAEUJK010000412.1 GCA_016794735.1 Gemmatimonadota bacterium
CCTGCGCGACCTGAAGCTCGCGACCTATCGCGACCTGCTGGCCATCGTCCAGCAGGACGTCTTCCTCTTCGACGGCACGGTGCGGGACAACATCGCGTATGCGCGCCACGATGCCACCGACGCCGAGGTGGAGGAGGCCGCGCGTTTGGCCAACGCGCACGCGTTCATCGAGCGCCTCCCCGAGGGCTACGAGACGATGGTGGGTGAGCGCGGGGTGAAATTGTCTGGCGGGCAGCAACAACGCCTTGCGATCGCGCGGGCGTTCCTCGCGCGGCCGCAGGTGCTCATCCTGGACGAGGCCACGAGCAACCTCGACACGGAGAGCGAGCAGCTGATCCAGGCGGCGATGGGAACGCTGCTCGCGGGCCGGACGACGTTCATGATCGCGCATCGCCTGTCGACGATCCGTCGTGCGGACCTGATCCTGCTCATGGAGGATGGTGCCGTCATCGAGCGGGGCACGCATGATGAACTCATGGCGCTGGGCGGCACCTATCGCGAGATGGTGGACCGCCAGATGGCGTCGCACTCTGACGTGATGGAGTAGATGCCCCGCTCCTGAACCGTGGCCCGTCGTCCTATTCCCGCTTCACCCAACGGCTGAAGGTCCGCCCGCTCCCCTTGGGACTGGTCCAATCCTCGGGGCGCGGAGCGCCGGGCGGGGCCATGTTGACGCGCAACTCCGTGCCGTCGAACGCGACGATCCCGTGTGCGATGCGGCCCATCGTGGGGCCAGCAAGATACAGGTAGTCCAGGTGCGCTGGCGCCACGCTGGCATCGTAGCGCACGCGCGCGTGGGCCATCACCTGTCCCCCAAAGATCACTTGCACCTCGTCCCCGGTGGCCACACGCTGGCCGGCTGGCAGCCACTGATCCGGGAGGGGTCCGCCATCCCGGACCAACTCCAGGCACTGCCAGCCGCCCTGCAGCGGAGCGTCGAGCGCGCTGGGTGTCACGACGAACGAGTCGTCGGTCCGCGCGACGTCGGATTGACGCGCAGGTGAGTTTTGGGCCTTGCCCGCGGCGGTGTGGCCACCCGTGACGCCAACGGGGCGTGCCGCGCTCGCGCGTCGCAACGTCTCAAGCGCATGGCCGCTGCCTTGCGTCGTCCGGAACCCCGAAGGGCGCGTCGCACCCACGAGGCCAAGGCAGATGGTCAAGGTGTCACCGTCCAGCGTGAACACGCCCAGCGACGATTGTCCGGCCTCGGGGCCTTCAACGAAGGCAATGTCGATGGTGTGCGGCTCGGCCTCGACGTCGATGAGAAACTCGCCGTCGTAGTTGGCCTCCGGCGACTCGGTGCGGAACCGGTCGCCGTCGATCAGGATGCGGGACGTGCCGTGCAGGCTGGAAGGCACGGTCTCCCCGTTCACCTCGAGCGAGGTGAAGGCCCACTCGCCTTCGAGGGATCGCAGCACGTGAACGTGTCGCGCGAGCGCGGGCCATCCGCTGAACCCTGATCGTCGTGCCACGACGCTTTGTGCGTCGGCGAGACGGTATCCGGCCTCCAGGACACCCTGCGTCGAGAGCTGGCGCGCTTCGGGCAGGTGCTCCTGAAATTCGGCCGCGGCTTCGCGGTCACCCTGGCGCAGACGGGCCAACACGTCCTTGGCTTGTCGGCGCAGGTGGTCGAAGTCGGGGCGAGTGGGAAGGGGTGCGGCCGATCGTGGAGCCGCTGGGCGTGGCTTCCTGGACATGATGCCTCGATGCGCGCCAAGGTCCGCAACAGGCCGCACGAAAGAGGTCATCGTGTCGGATTCCTGCCAGGTGTCACTGGGGGCGAGCTCGACTCTTTCCGCGGACCCGGCGGCTTCCCCCCGAAGCCGACCCGGAGTCTATGGGCGAGTGGTGCGAACGTCAACGACACTCAACCCCTGCGCGGTCCGTAGACGTCCCCATGCCTCGTCAACTCGGCTTTGGCCAGTTCTTCGGCACCCGAACGCGGGAACATCGTGGGGACGGGTTCACGGTCGCCCTCATGCGGCCAGACCCGGTGCGCGAGGTTGAGCTGCACACGCACGAGACCGCGCACCTGATCATTCACCTGGAAGGTGCCTACCTCTCCAGTGCAGCCCACGCACCGCGGGTCGCACGCCACCCGGTGGTCGTGTTCAACCCGCCGGGGACCACGCATCGCGATTGCTACGCGCGCGACGCGGATGGCTTTCGCGGACGGTTTGTCTCGATCGGCGTCGACCTGGCGCACTGGCAGCAATGGCACGCGGTGGCGTCCACGGACGCCTGGTGCAGCGCGTTGCCGATCGTGATGGGAGCGGCCGGTCGCGTGTTGCGCGCGCTGCACCAGCAGCAGGACGAACTGATGGAGAGTGCGCTGGTGGAACTGATCGCCGTGGCGTCGCCTGCGGTGGAGGGCCGCGCGCACGTTCCCTCCTGGATGGCGCGTGCGATCGAGCTCCTTCATGACCGATGCACCGAGTCGGTGAGTATCACGGAGGTCGCGACGGCCTGCGGCGTACACCCGGTGTCGCTCGCGCGCGCATTTCGCCGGCACCTGCGCGCGACCCCGGGCGACGTCCTCCGGCGGGCGCGACTCGATCGCGCCTGCGCCCTCCTGTCATGCACGGACCATGCGATCAGCGACATCGCGCATCGGTGCGGGTACACGCACCAGAGTCACATGAACCGTCACTTCCGCGAGGTGCTGGCGGTGACCCCCGCGATGTGGCGCCGTCAACGCACGGTTTGATCTGTGCAAGACGAGGGGCCACGCACCAGCGAGGTTGCGCTGGTCGTTGCCTCCTCGAGACCTCCTGATATGCGTCGCTTCCTGTTGATGGCACTTCTTCCCCTCGCCGTTCCCGCACACCTCGAGAGCCAGTCGTCGGCGCTCACCGGCACCTGGGAAGGGAGTGATCGCCCGCCGGCACTGGGTGCCGGCCCGGCGACGCTACGTCGTACAGCGGGCGGGTGGCGACTTGAGACGGTGGCCGGCGCCGTGGACGCACCCGCGGCAGATCACATGGCCCTCACGGTGCCGGGGGCGGGAACGCTGCGCTTTGCGGTGCGCGAGGGCGCGCCGGTCGGGCGTGCGATGTGGGTGCAACTGCCCGGCAACATGGGCTATGGCTTCGCCACGCCGGTCGCGTTACGCCGCCAGCGGGATGGCAGCTGGCGCGGCCAGGTGAACCCGCTCGGCGAATCCGTCACGCTGGCCATGCGCGTGTGGCCCGGCACCGATGGACAACTGCTCGCCCGCTTTCGCAATCCGGAGTTTGGGTGGAACCTGGGACGCACCTTCACGATCGAGGTGAAGGACAGCACGGTGGTGTTGCGGGATCCGGCCACACGCGCGGTGCGCTTCACGCAGCCCTATCGCGCGGATGCGGGGGAGATCGAGTTCGACTTCGGGCGTCCCTTCGCGTTGCGTCGCGTGAAGTGGGCGCCGCTGGCTCCGCCACGAGGCGTGCCGCAAGCTCGTAACGACGGCTGGGTGGTTGCGACGCCGCGACGGGTGGGCATGGACGACGGGGCGCTGCGGGCGCTGCTGCAATCGATGGTGGACGCGGATCCGTTTGGCGACAGCACGCTGCTCGTGCACAGCGTCCACGTCGCACGGCGCGGACGACTCGTCCTCGAGCATTTCGGCCGCGGTGTGGACCCCGACGCGCTCCACGACACCCGCTCGGCGTTCAAGACCTTCGTGGGAGTGATGGCGGGCGCGGCGATGCGCGAGGGAGCCACACTCGACGCGACGACGCCACTGACCGGGGTGCCCGGCGTGAACTGGGGCGACGGCGATCCGCGACGCGGCATCCAGCTGCAGCATCTCCTGACGCACACGTCGGGCCTGGCCTGTGACGACAATGACGCACGTTCGCCGGGCAACGAGGAGACGATGCAGCGGCAGCGCACGCAGCCGGACTGGGCCCGATACATCGCGTCGCAGGCCAGCGTGTTTCCCGCGGGAACACACTACGCCTACTGCTCCGGGGGAATCCACCTCGCGGCCACC
>JAEUJK010000416.1 GCA_016794735.1 Gemmatimonadota bacterium
GAACACGCCCGCGAGTGCCTCAACCGGCGATACACGCAGATGGGGAATCGCTGCTGCTAGGTGGAACGTCGACGGCCGGCGTCAGCCCCGGCCGTCGACCACCGCGCGCGCCCGCTCGACCACCGATGCGGGATACCGCATGACCTCCAGGAGCGCGATCGCATTGCGCGTCGAGCTCGCCCCCGGGCGCAAGGCGTAGTCGAACGTCAGCCCGTCATCGTGGACCTGCTCGCGGAAGTGCCAGGTCTCGTACCGCGAGCCGAGCCACTCCAGCAACTCCAGGTCGTGCGTGGCCACGACCACGAGGTGCGGCGCCCGGTCGAGGTGCTCGAGCACCGCCAGCGACGCCGCCACCCGCTCCGGCGTGTTTGTCCCACGGAACAACTCGTCCAGCAGGAAGAGGCACGGCTCCGCCCCGGACGCGGCGTCGAGCAGCACCCGCACGCGCTCCACCTCGGCGAGGTAGTACGAGCGCCCCTCGGCCACCGCGTCGCTCCGCCCGATGCAGGTGAGCACCCGGAAGGGCGCCCCCACCCACCGCGTCGCGCAAACGGTGCCTAACGAACGGGCCATCAGCGCCCCCACGCCGAGCGCGCGCAGGAAGGTGGACTTGCCCGACATGTTGGACCCCGTCACGAGCCAGCTCCGCCCGTTGATCGCCGGCGACGCGGCCACCGGATCAGCCACCAGCGGATGCACCAGCCCCTCCACCACGAGGGTGCGTGGTTCACCCGCTTCGGGACGCGTGTGGGTTGCCCCGCCGGCGCGGAAGGAGGCCAGCGAGATGGCCATGTCGATCCGCCCGATCGCGAGGAAGGCATCGCGCGCGGCTGGCGCGTACGCGTTCAGCTGCGACGACAGGGTGTAGAAGGCGTTCACGTCGGCAAGGAACAGCAGGTTCACCACCTCGCGCAGCGCCACGCGGAACTCGGTCATCGTACCGGCCACCACCCCCTGCTCCGGCGCGCGCAGCCCCGCCCACCGCACCGAGCGTCGCATCCGCGCCAGGTCCGCGCCGCGCTCGCGCAACACGTCCAATGCCGGCGCCAGCGCCTCGTCCCGCGCGCCGGCAAACGTCGTGGCCACCCGCAGGAAATCGGGCAGCGACCGCATCGCCGGCAACCACGGCTCGATCCGACTGGCAAGCGCCGCCTTCACCGCGAGGTTGATCGTCGCGATCCCGATCGCCACGACGAACATCGCCGGCTTCCACACGATCGCCACGAGGGAGGCCACCATCGCGAGGCTCGCCACGCGCAGCGCCGGCCGGAACCACGGCACCGGTGGGGTCGCGCCCCAGAACAAGTTGCAGAGGCTGTTGGCGCTCCACTCGCCGAGTGCCTCGAGCCGCGCCACATACCACTCGCGGCGCAGCGGCTCGTTGGTCATGAAGTCGGCCGCACGATCGAGGGCTGCCCGGTCGGCGTCGCTCGTGTCCCGGCGTGAGAGATGGTCGCGCAGCACCTGGAGCCCCACCCACGACGTCGTCCGGTCAAGCACGCCGAGGACGAGGTCCATGTCCAGGTCGCGCCACACCTGTTCGTCGTGGTACGCACCGGGCTCCTGCGCGGCCCGCAACGCACGAAGCCTCCCCGCGCGCTCCGGATCCCGCTCGCGCTCCACCGCGGTGCCAAAGGTCGCAAGGCGCGCCGAACGCCGCCGCAACGCCCGACGGATCCCGAGGCCAACCAGCAGGCCTGCGAGGACCAGGAGCGGGAGCAACCAGCCGGGGAGTCGGTCGAGCATGGGCGTGATGATATCGCCTCCCGCGGCGGCGCGGGGCCCCATCCGTTCGCCGCCGGCG
>JAEUJK010000025.1 GCA_016794735.1 Gemmatimonadota bacterium
GTGGACCGATTCGCCGACCCGCACCAGGTGCACGGGGGTCCCGTCGACCTGCTCCAGGTGGGCGGTCAGGAGGGTGTCTCCGACCCGCACCCCGCCCTCCTCGAGCACCACACCGATTCGCTGGCCGTTCACGTCGACGGCGTATTTCACGAGGCTTCCTCCGGACTAAGCACGCAGACGGTCTCGATATGGGCCGTCTGGGGAAAAAGGTCAAACGGGGTTACACGGTCCACGCGCCACGACGGCATGCGACCAAGGTCGCGGGCCAAGGTGGCGGGATCACAACTCACGTACACGATGCGACGCGGCCGCGGACTTGCCGCCTCGACGATCCCGCAGACGGCGGCATCGAGCCCCACCCGCGGCGGGTTGAGCAACACGGCGTCCGCCGGCAGCGCGTCGCCAAGCGCGTCTTCCACACGTGCCGTGCGCACGTCGACCCCGGGACATTGTTCGCTGGCCACGCGGGTCGCTTCCGGGTCGAGCTCGATCAGGGTGACCGAGCGCCCCTCGGCCGCCAATGCCCCGGCGATCCGCCCCTGGCCACCATAGGCATCGACCACACGCTTGGGATCGCCCTCGCGGAGGATCGCCAGGACGTGCGCTTCCATGTCGTGGGCCATCGCGGTGTTCACCTGCGCAAAGGCGTCAAGCGACGCGACGGCATCGTCGTCGTCGGACGCTCCAGGGCCAGCCATCCCGTCGTGACGGATGTGGCGCAGCGACGGGCATTGCTGCTCGAAGGTCGCCCGCGTGGGCCACTGGTACCCGCCCTTGACCACGGCGCTCACCACGCCACCTTCGCTCCGCAGGACCACGCGCAGGTCGTCGGCGGGTGGCAGCCAGGCCAGCGCGGCGCGCACCTCACCCCAGGCCTGTTCGATCTCCTGCGTCACCAGGTGACAGGTCTGGAGGTCGAAGATCGCATCCGGTTCGCGCAGGCGGCGCAGTCCCCCACGGCGTCCCTTCCCGTGCCCGCGGACGGTGACGGTGAGCTTGTTCCGGTAGCGCCACGCGACGGGCGACGGGCGCACCGGCTCGACCAGCACGTCGCGTCGCCCGATCCGCCCGAGGGCCTGGCGCACCACCTCGTGCTTGGCCGCGCGCTGCGCATCGGCCGAGAGGTGTTGCAGCTGGCACCCACCACAGGCATCCGCCGTGTAGTGCACGCACGTCGGGGCCACGCGCTGCGGCCCGGGCTCCAACAGCTCGACCACACTGCCTTCGGCGAACCGCTTGCGACGGCGCAGGCGCACCCGCACCACATCCCCCGGTGCCGTGCGCGGGACAAACGTCGCCATGCCGTCGACGCGCCCGACGCCGGCACCACCGGCGGCGATGCTGTCGATCCGCAACACCACCGGCTCGGATGCCTCAGGGCCGGAGCGCATCTCGCCGGGCCGCGAGTTCCCATGGCGTGGTCGCGGGCGCCTGGGTCCCGCTGCCGTTCACGGGTGCGGCGCGCCGCATCCCGCGATCCCGGTCCGCGAGCAACGCCGCCGCGACCGCCGCCAGCGTCACCTGCGATTCGGGAGCCGCCGCCCCAACGAGGGAAGGCAGGCGTCGCTCGAGCCACTGGATCTCGATGGCGCCGCGCCGGAATTCCTCGTCCTCCAGCACGCGCAGGTGGAATTCCCGCGACGTCTCGATGCCGACGACGGTGAGCTCGCGCAACGCCCGGTGCATGCGCGCGATCGCGTCATCGCGCGTCGCGGCCCACACAATCAGCTTCGCGAGCATCGGGTCGTAGTGCAGCCCGACCGTCGACCCCGTCTCGATCCCGCCGTCCCAGCGAACCCCCGGGCCGGTGGGCACGTGCAGGTACTCGATGCGACCGGCCGACGGCAGGAATCCGTTCGACGGATCCTCGCTTGTGATGCGGCACTCGATGGCCCACCCGCGCGGCGTGAGGTCCGCGGGAAACGGCAGCTTCTCGCCCGCCGCGATACGGATCTGCCACTGCACGATGTCGATCCCGGTGACGAGTTCCGTCACCGGGTGCTCCACCTGCAGGCGCGTGTTCATCTCGAGGAAGTAGAAGTTCCCTTCCTGGTCGAGCAGGAACTCACACGTCCCGGCGTTCACGTAGCCGGCCGCGCGCGCGGCCGCCACCGCGGTCTCGCCCATCCGCTTGCGCAGCGCCGGCGAGACGGCAACCGAGGGGGCTTCCTCGATCATCTTCTGGTGACGCCGTTGCACCGAGCACTCGCGTTCACCGAGCGAGAGTACGGTGCCATGGGTGTCGGCGATCACCTGGATCTCGACGTGTCGCGGGCCGACGATGTACTTCTCGACGTAGACGGTGTCGTCCCCAAACGCATTCTGCGCCTCACGACGCGCAGCGTCGAGCGCACCGGCCATCTCGGACGGGGCACGCACCACGCGCATCCCCTTCCCGCCACCGCCGGCCGCCGCCTTGAGCAACACGGGATACCCGTAACGTTCGGCGATCGCCTCGGCCTCGGCGGCATCACGCAATCCCTCGGTGGTGCCCGGCACGACCGGGACGCCCGCAGCAATCGCCAATTGGCGTGCGGCGGTCTTGCTCCCCAGCGCCGCAATGGCCTCGGGTGGCGGACCGACGAAGACCAGCCCCGCCTCGCGCACCGCGCGCGAGAACCACTCGCGCTCGGAGAGGAATCCGTACCCCGGGTGAATCGCCTGGGCACCCGTGCGCTTGGCCACCTCGATGATCCGCTCACCGAGGAGGTAACTCTGCGTGGAGGGAGCCGGTCCGATGTTCACCGCCTCGTCGGCGGCGCGCACGTGCGGCGCCTGCGCGTCGGCGTCGGAGTACACAGCCACCGTACGCACACCCAGCTCACGGCAGGCGCGAATGATCCGGATGGCGATCTCGCCGCGATTGGCAATCAGGAGTTTGGTGAACATCAGGCTCGAGACGGCAGGCGGCGGAGGGCAGACGACAGGACGTACAACCGGGGCCCCGACTCAGAGCGGAAGGTTGCCATGTTTCCTCGGCGGGTTGCGGTCGCGCTTGCCCTGCAGCGTCTGGAGCGCGTCGATGAGTCGCGGGCGCGTGTCCCGCGGATCGATGATGTCATCGACGTATCCGCGCGCGGCGGCGACGTACGGATTCGCAAACTTCTCGGTGTATTCGGCGACCCGTTCGTCCATCGCCTTCGCCGGGTCCGGCGCCTCGGCGATCTCCTTCCGGAAGAGGATCTCCACCGCGCCCTTCGGCCCCATCACCGCAATCTCCGCGGTTGGCCAGGCCACGTTGAAGTCGCCACGGATGTGCTTGGAACTCATGACGTCGTACGCGCCGCCGTATGCCTTGCGCGTGATCACCGTCAACTTGGGGACCGTCGCCTCGCAGTAGGCATACAGCAGCTTGGCCCCGTGGCGGATGATGCCGCCATGTTCCTGGGCGACACCGGGGAGGAAGCCCGGGACGTCCTCGAAGGTCACGATCGGGATGTTGAACGCGTCGCAAAACCTCACGAACCGCGCTGCCTTCACCGAGGCATTGATGTCGAGCACGCCGGCGAGCACCGCGGGCTGGTTGGCGACGATGCCCACCGAGTGCCCGCCGAGATGCGCAAAGCCACAGAGGATGTTCTGGGCGAACTCGCGATGGACTTCATAGAAGGTCCCGTCGTCGACGATGCGCCGGATGACCTCGTGCATGTCGTACGGCTTGTTCGCGTTGTCGGGAACCACGTCGAGCAGTCCCTCGTCGCGGCGGTCGTGCGGATCGCGGCCGGTGCCGCGCGGGGGCGCGTCGAGGTTGTTCTGCGGGATGTACCGGAAGAGCTCACGGATCGCCTGGATCGACTGCAGCTCGGAGTCGTGGGCGAAGTGGGCGACGCCGGACGTTGCCGCGTGGGTGTCGGCCCCGCCGAGGCGCTCCATCGTGACGTCCTCGTGGGTCACCGTCTTCACCACGTTGGGGCCCGTCACGAACATGTACGAGGACCCACGCACCATGTAGACGAAGTCGGTGATCGCGGGCGAATACACGGCCCCGCCGGCGCAGGGACCCAGGATGGCCGAGATCTGCGGGACGACCCCCGAGGCCATGGTGTTCCGCAGGAAGATGTCGGCGTAGCCACCTAACGAGACCACCCCTTCCTGGATGCGCGCGCCGCCGGAGTCGTTGAGCCCGACCACGGGCGCCCCATTTCGGACGGCGAGGTCCATCACCTTGCAGATCTTCTCGGCGAAGGTCTCGGACAGCGAGCCGCCGAAGACCGTGAAGTCCTGCGAGAAGACGTACACGAGGCGCCCATCGATGCGCCCGTGCCCGGTCACGACGCCGTCGCCGTAGATCCGTTGGTCGCCGAGTCCGAAGTCAGTGGACCGGTGGGTCACGAACCGGTCGTATTCCACGAACGACCCCTCGTCGAGGAGGAGGTCGAGTCGTTCCCGGGCGGACAACTTGCCCTTGTCGTGCTGCGCCTTGATCCGGGCCGCGCCGCCGCCCTGCTCCGCGAGGGCCCGACGGCCCTCCAGCTGTTCGAGTTTCTCACGCATGGTCATGGGCGGGAAAGGTAGTGCGGCACCCCGGGGGCGAGGAGGCCGCTCAACCATGCGGCCCTGGTGCCGATGCTTGCTTTTTGGATGCCACAATACGAATTCGACCTCATCGTGATCGGCTCCGGGCCGGCCGGGCAGCGCGGGGCCATTGCCGCCGCGAAGCTCGGGAAGCGCGTGGCGATCATCGATCGCCGCGAGCTGGTGGGTGGCGTGTGCCTGCACACCGGCACCATCCCGTCCAAGACCCTCCGGGAAGCGATCCTTTACCTCAGCGGGCTCCGGCAGCGGGCGTTCTACGGCCGCGACTACTCGCTGAAGGAAGAGATCACGATGGCCGACCTCACCTCGCGCGTGCACCAGGTGATGACGCGCGAACTCGAGGTCATCCGGTCGCAGCTCAAGCGCAACAACGTGACGATGCTGTGTGGCGCCGCGAGCTTCTCCGACGCCCACCACGTCGGCATCATCGACGACTCCGGGTCGCACACCGTCGTTGGGGCGTCGAACGTGCTCATCGCCTGCGGCACGCGCCCGGCGCGCTGTCGTGACATCCCGTTCGACGGCGAGCGCTTCATCGACTCCGACGAGATCCTCAACCTGCGCACGCTGCCCCGCGAACTGATCGTCATCGGCGGCGGGGTCGTCGGGCTCGAGTACGCGTCGATGTTCTCGGCCCTTGGGGTACGCGTGTCGGTGGTCGACTCGCGCGATCGCCTCCTCGACTTCGCCGACCACGAGATGGTCGACCTGCTCTGCCACCACATGCGCGGGCAGAATGCGGTCTTCCGCCTGGGGGATGCGGTCGAGGAAGTGGGGTATGACCAGCGCGCGCGCATCAGCGTGCGACTGCGCAGCCAGCGCGTCGTGCGCGGCGACGTGCTCCTCTACAGTGTTGGCCGCCAGACCAATGCCGACCTGCTCGGCCTGGAGGCGGCGGGGCTCACGGCAGATCCCCGCGGCCGCATCAGCGTGAACGAGTGGTACCAGACCGAGGTGCCCCACATCTACGCCGCCGGTGACGTGATCGGCTTCCCGGCGTTGGCCGCGACGTCCTCCGAACAGGGGCGTGCCGCTGCGTGCCACATGTTCGGTGCGCCGGTGCCCGACCCCGCCGAGGTGGTGTTGCCTTACGGGATCTACACCATTCCCGAGATCTCGATGGTCGGCGCGACCGAGGATACGCTCGCGAAGGACCACGTACCGTACGACATCGGCCTCGCACGCTTCGCGGAGCTCGCGCGCGCGCAAATGATGGGTCTCGACACCGGCATGCTGAAGGTGCTCTTCCATCGCGAGACGCGACGGATCCTCGGCGTGCACGCCTTTGGCGACAGCGCGACGGAACTCGTGCACATCGGCCAGACAGCGATGGCGCTCGGCGGGACGATCGAGTACTTCCGCGACGCGGTGTTCAACTATCCGACGTTGGCCGAGGCGTACAAGGTCGCGGGACTGGACGGGACGAACCGGCTGTAGGCGAGTTCGCCCGGCGTTACGGGTGCCGTCGCGCACCCGGACGAGGCATCTGCTTGCGCTTCGCTTGGCGCTCCTGCAGCGTAGGTCGCACCGCGGCCCGGCCTCATCCGAACGCGTCAACCCGAGGACAGTCGATTGCGCCCGTTCCACTATCACGACGGACAACGCGAAGTCCAGGGTGAGGCCAACTCCCTCAAGGCGGCGGACAAGCTCTCGACCTGGGTGGGGCCCGTTGCCGACTACGCCAACGAAGCCGACCTGATTGTCATCGCCGCGGCCGATTGCGACGCGCTGCATGTCGCGGCCCTGTCAGGACCCGCTCCGCTCGCGACCGCCGTCGCCAACGAGGGAGAGATCATCGTCTCCCTCCCCGGGGACCTCGCGACGCTCCTCCCGATCGAGCGACCGTGGGGTGGGATCGTGATCAACCCGGCCACCGCCCGGCGCTCTCGCGTGGCAGGCCAGCCGTCGCCGAATGGCCCGCGCGTCGACATCCCCTGCACCGTCGCGTTCACGAACTGTCGCAAGTACATGACGCCGACGGCGTCCACCGGCTCGTCGCCGCTCCTGGGCGCGATGGCGCGCGTGGAGCTCGCGCTCGACGATGCGTGGGTCGTCGAGACGATCGCGCGTGGCGAAACGGCGTTCCTCTGCACGGCGACACCCGACGCCGTCGCCGATGTCTCGCATCGAGGCGGCCAACCGGGCTTCTTGCGGTACGATCTCGCCGGCGCCCGCCTGGAATGGACCGAGTACCTCGGTGACGGGATGTTCGTGAGCACGGGCAACCTCCGCGAGTCGCCGCGATTTGCCCTGGTGGTCCTCGACTACGCGTCCGGCGACGCGTTGCGACTGGATGGGGAGGCGCGCTACACGAATGTGCGCCGCGATCGCCATGAACGCGTGGACGCGCTGATCCAGGCCAACGAACCGTTTCCCGTGCAGGGCGCCATGGAAGCGCGGATACACACGGCCACACGACTCGTGCGCTTCTGCCACCCGCGACAACGCGTGGAGCGGCGCGCGCGCATCACCTGTGCCGACACGACGGCGGTGCAGCACCCCCAGTGACCACCGGGCAAGGTCCACGACCTGCCTGACGGCCCCTGGTTACCAGAACATCTCGCGGAACCGCTCCTCGTCCGACCGCCGCTCGCGCTCCGCCAGTTCAGCGCGAATCTCATCCATGCTCTTCTCCGCCGGCGCTGGCTCCGGCGCCTCGAGCACAAAGAAGTGCGCGTCGGCGTCCGTGAACTCGCCCGCGTGGCTGGACCCCGTTCGTTCGCGGAATCGCAGGCCCTTGCCGGACTCACGCGGCCTCGTGCTGACCCGCCGAGCAAGCTTTGCGCAGGCGCCGATGGGAGTGGCCGGAAGGCCAGGGGTCACCTCGAGGACGGCGTTACCCGCATGCAGCTCTGCCTCCACCAGTTCGCGCAGTACATCCGGAAAGCGGGCGAGGGCGTCCTGATGCTCAGGGGTGAGGTGCATGCCGTGTGTTGGTATTCGCGAGGGGAGCCGCACTGAACGCCCCGTGATGCGCCCGTGGCGTTCAGCTGAACATGACCTTGAGGAAGACCGCACTCAACGCCGCGCAGGCCACGGCCCCGCCCCACAACCAGATGTCCCCACGTCCGCCTGAACGCGCGAGGCGTGTCACCGCGATCCCGAGGCCCAGGAACGCGGGAAGCGGGAGAACAGGCCGATCAGCTTCACGACGGCAAGCGCGCTGGTCCCCCCATGCGCACGCGCGCAATGGACATCAGGATGAACCAGGGCACTTGCAGCAACGCGGCGAAGGCGGGAACGCGAGGGGAAATCGAGGTGATGTCCACGGGGTTGGTTTTCGCATGACGGGCCGCACACGGCTGACGCGGCCCATCGAGTCGGCTATTCGATCACTACGAGATGGAACGCGGTATCCGAGAGCCCGCCGGTGTGGTCGTAGCACCTCACATCCACCTCCAGGTCCGCGGCGACGGATTGCCAGGATACGATCACGCACCGGCTGGCACCAACGAGGTTACGCGTCGTGAGGAGGACTGTCTCGCTCCCCCCTGCGCCGCGCGCGAGGCCTTGCACGGTCATGCGATACACACCCGCCGACGTGCGGGCCGTGGTGATGGTCCCACCCGAAGAGCTGATCGCCGCGCCGATCGTCGATGAACCGGTGGCGGAGCCGCCAGACGTCGCCCCGTTGTCACCCGAGGCAAAACGCCGCGCGGGGCGCCCCAGCTCGAACATCGCGGCGTTGAATGGGGCGTTGGCCCCCACCGTTCCGACCTGGCAGTACACATCGATCGTCGATCCGAAACCGGGGACCACGCATTGCGGCGTTGGGCCTCCAGCGCCGGTCACGAGGACGGCGCGCGGGAGGTTGGCCGGGATGTTGACCTTCGGATCGAAGTCGAACCGCCCGGCCGGTGGGGCGGAGAGACGCGTTACCGAGACGGTGCCGCCAGTGCCCCAAGCAAACGTCGCATTGCCCGGGAAGGTCGCCATCCCCAACGTGCTCCCGAAGGCCATCCGGCCTGGCAGCCCAGAGGCCCCAAGCACCAATAGCGTAAAGCGCGAATCGGTGAAGGCGCCACCTGGGGTCTTGCACTCCACCGTCACCGTGCCAGCGCCCGGCGCCCCGAAACTCCACGCGGGCGTGTAACAGCTCACATCCGCGGATCCCACGGGTGACACGAAGGGGAGCCGGGCCTCCGAGGCACTGCCAAAGCCTGGGACCGTGACCGTGTACCGGCCGGGGACGTTGCGGGCCACGGTCAGCGGTCCCCAAGTCCGTTGAACTGTGTCGCCGCCGCCGGGGTGTGGGACGCCGCGGTGGGCTGGTCGATGAGTGCGTAGGCCACCCGTGCTGCGCGTGCGGTGACCGTGGCCGTCCCGGACACGCCTCGCACCGTCGCGGTGATGGTGGTG
>JAEUJK010000484.1 GCA_016794735.1 Gemmatimonadota bacterium
GGGACTCCGGTGTCCAACGCCCGTGAGTCCCATGTCGCCACTCGCGACCGCACGATCGGCGGAATCCGAGCCCAGCGAACACCACCTGGTTGACCGCGCCCGGCGCGGGGACCGGGCGGCGGAGTACGCCCTGTATCACCAGCATGCCCCACGGGTGCACCGCCTGGTCTACAGGCTGTGTGGCGACGCGGAACTCACGGACGACCTGGTGCAGGATGCCTTTGTCCGGGCGTTCGAACGGCTCGACCACTTCCGCGGAGACGCAACCTTTGGCACCTGGATCCACCGCATCGCGGTCAACCTCACCCTCAACGCGCGTCGCGGGGCCCAGCGCCGTGCGCGGTGGATGGTGGACACCGAGGCGGATGCGCCGGCTCCACCCGAGCAGGGGCTGGATCCCGACCTGCAACAGTCGTTCAACGCGGCCGTGGAGCAACTCACCGAAGGACAACGCGAGGTGTTCGTGATGTTTGCCCTCGAGGGCTACACGCACGTGGAGATCGGCGAGATCCTCGGCATCTCCGAAGGCACGAGCAAGGGACGCCTGTTCCATGCCCGCGCCCGCCTCAAGCAGCTGCTGGCCCGCTTTGCCCCTGGAACCTGACGATGGACGACACACACCTGGACGAACTGATTCACGCGGCCGGACGTGGATACCACGAGCCGCCGGCGGCCGACCTCGATCGCCTGTGGGATGGGATCGCGGCACGCCGGCATCCCGCACCCGCGGCCCGGCCGTGGCGCTGGGCGATGCCCCTCGCGATCGCGGCCACCGCCGTCCTCGCGTTCTCGTTAGGCCGGGTGACCTCGCGCCCCGCCCCGTCCGAGGTCGCGGTGGTCCCGGCCGCCCCCACGTCCGTCGCGCCCGTAAGTGAGGTGGCGAACGACCTGCTGGGGCAGACCGTCGTGTTGCTCAGCCGGTTGCCCCAGGATCCCTCGGTGGATGCGAATGCCTTCGCGCGGCAGGCCGGTGACCTCCTCGTCACGACGCGCCTCCTGCTCGATGCACCGGATACCCAGCGCAACCCCGGCCTCGCCGGCGTGTTGCGGGACCTGGAGCTCGTGCTGGCCCAGGTCGCGCGGCTGCAGGGCAAGGCTCCATCCGACGAACTCGAACTCATCACCGACGCGATGCGCGACCAGGACCTCGTCCCGCGCATCCGCACTGTTGCCGCCCGCCTCCAGGCGGGGGACTGAACCCGGAGAATCCGCATGCACGCTCGCCTCCTGTCGTTCGCGTTAGGCGCGGTCGCCTCGACCCTCGTGGCCCAGGCTCCGCCGCGCCCGGCGCCCACCCCCGCTCCGTCGCCCGCCGTCCGCCCGGCCCCGCGACCCATGCGCACCCCGCGCCCGCCGATGCCGGCCGGCTGGGACCACTGGCTCGACATGGCGGACTGGGAGATGGAAGCCGATCGCTGGCGCGCCGCCGCCGAGGAGCAGGCCGCGCTTCACCGCGACGAGTGGGCCGCCCAGGCCGATCGCATGCGCGCCGAGGTCGAGGCGAGGGTCAACCTCGGTGACCTCGAGCTCGATGCGCGCCGCATGGCCGAGGAGATGCGCTTCGATTTCCGCTTCGATGCCACGCCGCGCATGGCCCCGATGCCGCCGATCCCGACCGTGCCCCGGCAGGGCTGGGCCCGGATGGACCAGGGCGACTCGCTCTACCGCCGGGCGCGCGAGCTGCTGAACAGTGGTGAATACCGTCGCGCCGCGACCACCTTCCGCGACCTGTCGACGAAGGTGCCGAACAGCGCCTACGCACCGGACGCGCTGTACTGGCAGGCCTTCGCGCTGTACCGGATCGGCGGCACCGACGAGTTGCGCACCGCCCTCGATGCCATCGACCAACTCAAGACGAAGTATCCCGGGGCGCGCATGCAGTCCGAGACGGAGGCGTTAGGCGTCCGCATCCGCGGGGCGCTGGCCGCCCGTGGCGACGCCGCCAGTGCCGCCCTCGTCCGCACCGCGGCCGCCGACTCCATGCTGCGCTGCGATCGCGAGGAGCAGTCGGTGCGCGCCGAGGCCCTCAATGCGCTCACGCAGAACGACCCGGCTGGCGCCATGCCCCTCCTCCAGCGGACCCTCGCCCGCAAGGACGCCTGTTCGTCGGGGCTCCGCCGCACCGCCGTCTTCTTGATGGGGAGCAAGCGCGCCGAGGGGAGCGAGGCCGCGTTGACGACCGTCGCACGCACCGATCCGTCGGCCGATGTCCGCACCGCGGCCATCGAGTGGCTCGCGCGCTACCCGGGGGATGGCTCGTTAGGTGTCATCGAGGAGCTCGCCCGCGATACCTCCGACCGCGTGTCCCGCGCCGCGATGCGCAGCCTGGTCACGCACCCCAGCGCCCGCGCCCGCACGCTCGTTCGCTCCCTCGTCGAGCGCGCCGAGACCCCCGAGCGCCTCCGCCTCGAGGCCCTCTCGGCCTTCGACAAGGAGCGCGCGACGGCCGAGGACGTCGCGTGGATGCGGGCCCTCCACGCCCGGACGGAGAACTCGAAGATCCGTGCCCGCCTGGTCACCACGCTGTCGAACATCGGCGGCCCCGAGGTCGACCAGTGGCTCCTCGCGTTGTCGCGTGACCCCGAGGTGGATTCGGACACGCGGCGCACCGCCTTGCGTCGCGTCGGGCGCACGCTGCCCATCGCCGACCTCGCGCGCACCTATGACGCCTCCGCCGAGCGCAGTGTGCGCGAAGGGGTGATCGATGTCCTCCGTGAGCGCACGGAGGCCGAGGCAACGGACAAGCTCATCGAGATCGTCAAGCGCGGGACCGATCCGCAACTGCGCAGCCGCGCCATCTCCGCCCTCACCAGCAAGAAGGACCCGCGCACCATGCGGCTCCTCATGGAGATTCTCGACAAATGATACGCAGCGTTCTTGCGCTGGTCGTCCTCGGCCACGCCGCGGTGGCGTGTGCCCAGGGACTGGATCGGCGCCTGGCCGCGGCCCGCGGGGAGCGGGTGCAGTTCACGCTCCCCGCCCGGCCCGGGATCT
>JAEUJK010000536.1 GCA_016794735.1 Gemmatimonadota bacterium
GCCCGGGGCCGCCCCCTGATCTCCTACTACGCCAATGCGGTCGTGCACCTCCTGGGCGGGTACGCGGCCGGAATCCGGGCCCGGGACGCCCTTCCGTCCCTTGGCGCCACGGCCGACTTGGGGGCTGCCAAGCCTTGAATCCGCCGAGGGTTACCGGTATCTTCCCAGACTCTCCGCCCCCAGCGTGGGGCGCGTTTTTTCGTACTCCCCAGGTATGCCGACGATCAACCAGCTCGTTCGCCGAGCTCGCAAGGACGTCCTCAAGAAGGAGAAGTCGCCTGCTCTCAAGGCGAATCCCTTCCGTCGCGGTGTCTGCACGCGTGTCTACACCACCACTCCCAAGAAGCCCAACTCGGCGCTTCGCAAGGTCGCCAAGGTGCGACTGACGAATGGGGTGGAGGTCATCGCGTACATCCCCGGCGAGGGACACAACCTCCAGGAACACTCCATCGTGCTCGTGCGCGGTGGTCGTGTGAAGGACCTGCCGGGAGTTCGCTATCACATCGTGCGCGGGACGCTCGACGCGGCCGGGGTCAACGGTCGCAATCGCAGCCGCTCGAAGTACGGAACCAAGAAGCCGAAGGCCGGCGCTGCCGGAGGTAAGAAGTGAGCCGACGCAAGAAGTCCGTGAAGCGCCCGGTGTTGCCCGATGCGCGCTACGACAGCCAGACTGTCTCCAAGTTCATCAACTCCCTGATGTTCCAGGGAAAGAAGTCCACCGCCGAGCGCATCTTCTACGGCGCCATGGACCTGGTGGAATCCCGCACCGCGCAGCCCGGCGTGAACGTGTTCAAGCAGGCGCTGTCGAACCTCAAGCCCGTGATCGAGGTCAAGTCGCGCCGCGTGGGTGGTGCCACGTACCAGGTCCCGGTCGAGGTGCGCCCGGAGCGCCGTACCGCGCTCGCCATGCGCTGGTTGCTCTCCTTCTCGCGCGACCGCAATGAGAAGTCGATGGCGGAGAAGCTCGCCGCCGAGGTCATCGCCGCGTCGAAGGGCGAAGGCAACGCCATCAAGAAGAAGGAAGACACGCACCGCATGGCCGAAGCCAACAAGGCCTTCGCGCACTATCGCTGGTAGTCACGCGGTTCGCATCGTTACAAACGGGCGCCTGGGCCAACCGGGCGCCCGTTTCTTGTTCCGGTCGCGTGAAGAAAACTCAACGGAGACGCCCTAGCGCCGTCGCGAAAGTGGGTTTCTTTTTCTCGGGAAATTCGTCTCCCCCCGGTGCTTCACTGCGCCGTTAGTGCTGTCCCAACGACCACCAACTCGCGCCCGTGCCCCTCTCGGGAACCCCGACGCCCAAGCCTGCCCCCAGCGCCATCTTTCGTGCGATGGCGGAAGGCGGCGTGTTGTTCTCGAGCGAGACGGAGGTCTACTTCGGCGTCAATCCCGTGGGGGCGATCATCTGGGATCTCCTCCCGAAGGCGGCGACGTTGGAAGAGCTGTGCGCGACGCTGAGTGCCCGCTTTCACGACGTCGGCCCGGACCGCATTCGTCACGATGTCCTCAGCTTCATCGCGGACCTGCGAGCCAACGGGCTGGTCGTCGATGCAGGGGAGACCACCAGTGACACCGCCGCTGCTTCAGGCGCTCCGTAAGGCCCATCGGCTGTCCATCGGTGACTGGGGGCGAGTCGCGATTGGTTTTCGCGCACTCCAGCGCGCCATTCGCGATGTGAAGGACCGGCCGCAGGGTGAGTTCGTGACTCGCGCCGATGGATCGACGACCACCGCGGATCCGGGTCGGCTGCCGGAAGCTCGTGCGATCGCGCTGGGGGTGAGTCGCGCCGCTGCGTACGGTCCGTTGCATCCCACCTGCCTCGCGCAGTCGCTCGCCATCCAGCGGTGCCTGCAGGACAAGGGCATCGAGGGTGGCCGGATCCGCGTTGGCGTCGCCAGGCAACGCGGCAAGTTCGTCGCCCATGCCTGGGTGGAATTCGCCGGCGAGGTCATCGGCGACGATCGCGCCTCCGTGGATCGCTACGAGCCGTTCGACGACATGCACGTGAAGCCCTCGGGGTCATGACCGCGATCGCAGCGGTGCTCGGGCGTGTCGACGCCG
>JAEUJK010000544.1 GCA_016794735.1 Gemmatimonadota bacterium
TGGACGCGTCGTGTTCATCGGCGAATGGCAGGGGTACTACCCGCCGTCCGGCATCGCCCTGGAGAACCAGTTCCTCCTGGACATGGGCGCGGTCATGACCAACACGGGTGGCGCCGTGGATTGCGGCTACAACACGGTGGCTCCGACGTCGTTGCGGGCGCACCAGATCACCACCGGGCTGACCAACCTGACGATGGCCTGTTCGTCGGTCCTCATCCCGGGCCCGAACGACTTCCCGCTGTACCTCGACGCCACCAACACCAAGGTGCTGTCGGCCGTGGCCACGATCGACATCACGCCGATCTCGCTGACGAACCGTCGGAAGGCGGCGGCGGTGGCTCCGTGGACCGCCCTCGGCCTCAACGTGGCGAAGGCAAGCGGCAGGTAGTCTGATCCACCGGGATGGTTCGGGGCGGGTCCGCTGGTTTCCAGGTGGGCCCGCCCTTCCCGTCTGCGCCCCGGACAGACGAGCGTCCGGTCGTCGCCGAGCGCTGCCCGTTGGCGCCGCGCAGGTCGGGCAGCGCCTCCTGCCGCGCGGCCCCGTTCCTTAGAATACCGGGGTGATGACCACTGCCCCTCTCGCCCTGCAGGTTCGCGGGCTTCGCAAGCGGTTCGGCGACGTGGTTGCCGTCGACGGCCTCGACCTCGACGTCGCCGCCGGTGAGTGCTTCGGCCTGCTTGGACCCAACGGCGCCGGCAAGACGACGACGCTCGAGATCTGCGAGGGGCTGCAGGCTGCCGACGACGGCGACCTGCGCGTGCTTGGGCTCACCTGGGCCGCGGATGAAACCACGCTGCGCCAGCGCCTGGGAGTGCAGCTGCAGGAAACGCAATACGCCGACAAGCTCACGGTCATCGAGGTCGTGCGGCTCTTTCGTTCGTTCTTCCACGATGGGTGGAGCGCCGAGGAAACCGTGGCGCTCGTGCAACTGGAGGAAAAGCGCAACGCCCGCATTGGCGGGTTGTCGGGTGGACAGCGCCAGCGGCTCTCCATTGCCTGTGCGCTGGTGGGCAACCCGGACCTGCTCTTTCTCGACGAACCGACGACCGGACTCGACCCCCAGGCGCGGCGGCAGCTCTGGGACCTCGTGGACCGGCTCCGCCAGATGGGACGCACGATCATCCTCACCACGCACTACATGGATGAAGCCGAACGCCTGTGCGACCGCATCGCGATCGTGGACCGTGGGCGCGTGATTGCCCGCGGCACCCCCCGCGAGCTGATTCGCTCGTTAGGCGCGGAGCAGGTGGTCGAGGTGACGGTCGAGGGTGAGGACGCCGTGGCGAGCGCGGCGATGGAGGCGCTGCCCGGGGTGCTGCGCGCACGGCGCGACGCCGCGACCTGGACCCTGCAGGTCACGGCGGCCCACGAAACGCTGCCTGCCCTCCTGCAGCTCGCCAGCCAGGCCAACGTGCGCATCCTCGAGCTGCGTACGCACTCACCGACCCTCGAGGACGTCTTCGTTTCGCTCACGGGTCGCGCGCTGCGCGAGGGCGAGTCGGCGTAGGGACGGCGCCGGCTACCCGGCCGCCTCGTACGCCTGCCGCACCCACGCCACGACGTCGGCGGTGACCTCCGAGGCGTTCGTGAGCCGCACCTGGTACTGGCACATGCCGCCCGGAGGCATCGCCAGGAGGCGCGCATCGCCCACCAGCTC
>JAEUJK010000545.1 GCA_016794735.1 Gemmatimonadota bacterium
GTGGCGGTTCACCTCCCACACGCGCTTGTGGTCGCCGGCCACGGCGGGGTCCAGGTAGGGCACGCGCGACCAGTGGTCGCGTGGTGCCCGGATGTCGGCCACCGGGTCACGGTGCCAATCGATGGGAAGCCCCACGTCCACCGGGCCGTAACCCAGCATCGCGAGCCGACCGGTGAGGGCATCGTCGGCGCGCGCGAGCACGAGATGCACCCCCGCGGCGTCGTGTTCCCTCGCCAGCGAGGCGGTGTGCGCGAGGTCGTCGAACCCGGCAAAAAAGCCGCGTCCGCCGCGGCCGCGGAGCTGGCGGATCCAGCCCTCGCACGAACCCGCCGCGGCCCGCACCTCGGGGCGCAGCCGCGCGAACAAATCGGCGGGCGATACCTCCCGCTGGTCGAGCCAGCCTGCCCGTTCGAGCAGCACCCCGGTGAACTGTCGCGCGCGAAAGCGCAGCTCGGCCACCGAGCGGCCCTTGAGGCGGTCGAGCGAGAAGCGGCGGCCGCTGTTCATCGCGCCCTAATGACGCCAGACATCCCAGTCGCCGCGCAGGGCGTTCCACGTCGCGCGGACGATCGCCACCTGCATGAGCACCAGGCCCCAGACGATGCCACGCACGCGGCCGCTCAGGAGCATCGCGATGCACGTGTAGATCGCCGTCGCGGTCACGAGGCGCGAGGTGTCGTCGGGCCAGCGCGCGTGCGCGCTCCCGATGGCCCCCACGACGGCACCGAGCAACACGTAGGGCGTGAGGAGGCGCAGCAGCTTGTGGCTGACAAACTGCAGCCAGATGGGATTGCGACGCGGGCTGAGCACCGCCGGGAGCCACGCGCAGAGCTGCAGGACGCCGGTCAGCGTGCGTGTCTTCCGGCGGTATTCCGTCGCCTGGCCAAAGGCCCGGTCGTCGCGCGCGACGGCGCGCGTCTCGAGCCCGATCCGGTACCCCCGCGTGACCAGCTGCATCGGGGTGAACAGGTCGTCGAGGATCAGCCCGGCGGGGAGGGGCGTCCAGAGGGCGCGCGGCATGGCGTACACCGCGCCGGTCACCCCAACTGCCGAATGCCAGCGCGCCTCCTGCGCCCGCAACCAGCGTTCGTAGCGCCAGTAGATCGACGCCACGTTCCACCGGCTTGCCCCCTCGATCGACAAGGCGCCGGAGACGGCCCCGCGGCGCGGGTCGGCCTGCAGCGCCTGCACGAGCCGCGGGATCGTGTCACGGTCGAACGATTGGCCGGTGTCGGCCATGACGATGCACTCGCCGGTCGCCGCCGCCACGCCCGCGTTGAGCGCCCCGGCCTTGCCGCGCGGTGGTTCGCCCATCACCACGCGCACACCGTTGAGCTGCGCGAGCGCTCCTTCGCGGGAGGCGTCGCACGCCACGACGATCTCGAGCGGCCCCGCGTGCGCCGTGTCCCGCAGGTTGGTCACGCGCCGGGCGATGGCTTCGTCGGATTCACGCGTCGCGAGGATCACGCTCACCGACGCCTGGGGGTTCGTCGCACCGGCCGGGGCCACGCGGGTGCGCGCCAGCGCCCAGGTGGCCAGCGGGTAGAACACCCACGTGTACAGCAATACCCCCACGGACACGACGGCCAGGACGACCATGTGCTTACGCCCAGGGGAAGACGGACAACCCCATGCGTCGCCGGATGAACCAGACGAGGACACCACTGCGCGCGAGGGTCGCGCACAACGTGGCGATCGCCGTGCCGATCAACCCGTACATCGGCGTGAGGATCAGCGTCAGGACCAGGTTGAGCACCGCGCTGCCGCCGATGATCCACGCGGCTTCCCGCTGGTACTCGGTCATCGTCAGCAGGAAACCGGCGGTGGCGCCCACGAGGGCCGCCGTCGTGATCGCGATGCTCAGGATCACCAGCACCGGATACGCCGCCTCGAATGCGGGGCCGTAGCTCCAGCGCAGCAGCAGGTGCCCGAAGGCCACGAGGATCGCGAGGATCGGCAAGCCGATCGCGGCGTTCGCCACGAACACCTGTCGCACGAGGTGCTGCAGGCGCACGTAGTTCTTCTGCTCGTGCAGCTCGGCGATGAGCGGCGCGGCCACGAAGCTGATCGAGGTCTGCCCGAACTGCAGCAACAGGGTGAACTGCGCCGCGGCCCCGTAGAGTCCCGTCTCCTTGGCGCCCACCAGCCACCCGACCACGATCAGGTCGGACTGCTGCGAGATCACCAACTGCGCAATGCCGATGGTCACCAGCCCCTTCGCCGCCGAGATCCAGCGCGGCTTCTCGAACGCCATCGGGGCGCGCGTCAACTCGGCCGGCCGCGCGCGGCGCAGCCAATACTGGAGCAGGAAGACCGCAGACGTCGTCGCGAGCAGGTTGATGGCGATCACCTGCGCCGGCGATGGGGTCGTCCCCAGCAGGATCCACAGCCCGACCGTGGTCGCGAGCAGCGCCGGTCGCAGGATCAGCCCGGGCACCTGCGACTGGACGTAGCGCTTGAGCGCCTGCAGGTGGCTCGAGTTGAGCAACATCTGCGCGTTCATCACGAGCAGGCCACAGACCACCATGAGTGCGGCCGGGAGCGCCTCGTGTTTTCGCGCAAAGTCGTCGCGCCAGAACCACGCGATCGCCACGCCGAGCGATGCGACGCCCAGCGACGTCCACCGCACGACACGACGGCTCCACGTGGAGTAGCCGCGCGCGTGGCCCCACTGTTCTGCCCCGATGTACCCCGCCAGGAACCGCGTCGACGTGCCGTCCAGCTCCATCTTGGCCAGCACCGACGCGGCGTTCATGCACGCCAGCGCCAGCAGGTACACGCCAAAGCCGGCCTCGCCGAGCGCCCGCGCGAGGATGACCTGCCCGATGAACGAGATGCCCGCCCCGCCCACGTTGACGACAAACGAGCGAAAGGCGCTGCCGGTGACCCCTTCGCCCGCAATGCGCTCGCGGACCTGTTCAAACAGGCTCGCCAGTGCGCCGCGCGGTGGGGGAGTCACGGGATCGGTCATCCGCGCGGCCCGCCGGTGCAAAGCCCGGGGGCCAGCGCCCCGGTCAGCGTATGCGCGACCCGCGCCGCCCCGATATCCGTGAAGTGCACGAAGTCCGCGAAGTTCCCCTTCCAGTCGCCGGGGAACGACCCCGCCAGGTCAACCAGTGCCACCGAGGAATCGCGCGCCACACGTACGGCGACGTCACGCGCGACGCGATGGAAGTCCACAAGCACCTGGCCGGTGACAGAAGGAAACTGGTACTCCCACGCAGTGAGCAACCCGGGATCCGAGAACCCGGGCGCCATCGTGGCGTTGACGTGACCAATAAGCGTAACGGGAACGCCGAGCGAACGCGCGACGCCAATCGTGGTGCGCAGGTCGTTCTCCAGCTGCTCCAGTCGTGGCTGGGGGACCTCCTTGGCCACGAACTTCTGTCGGCGACGCATCAGCAGCGCGCGACGGACCCCGTTCTCCACCGCCGATGGGAGGAGACCCTTCACCTGCGAGACCAGCCGTTCCTTCGAGCGTGAAGCCAGCACCCGGGTCCAGGGCAGCGCCGAGTCCGCCGCGGCCGTCCCCCGCGTGGCCGTGGGGGGCAACCGGTTGAGGTAGAAAGCCGGCGACGGATACAGCAGGACGGCCGTCGGTTGCAGCTCGCGCACGATCCGGTCGATGACCGGGTTCATGGAGGGCAGGGCCATCCCGGGGAGCGCGGCGTTCACCACCTCAACGTTCACGCACCCGCGGCCCGCCAGCGAATCCTGCAACTGCCGCGGATACTCGCGCCCCGGCGTCTCGTACAGGCCAAAGGTCTCGGAGGCGCCGACCACGACGATGCGCTGCGTCCCGGACGGCCGCGGGATCGCGACATCCGGGCTCCGCAGGCCACGCGCATTGAGTGACCAATTGCGGTACCGGGCGTTCGGCCGCCCGCGTGCACCGGTGGAGTCGAGCCAGATGAGGTCGGCTGGGCTGGCCACCCGCGACATCATCGGGATCCCGGCAGCAATCCGGTCCTCGACGCGGGTCGCCAGCTCCATCACGAGGAAGGCCGGCACGGCCAGCACCAGCCACTGCCAGGTCCAGCGCGGTCCGGGCGCCACGTTAAGCTGCGACATGGGCCTCCCGCCACGGCGTGGTGGTGAGCCCGGCGTACAACGCCCGCCAGTCGCGCGAGGTGACCTCCCACGTGTACGTCGCCAGGCAGTGCGCACGGGCACGCGCGGCGAGTCCGGCACCGAGCCCGGGCTCCCGCACCACGCGCAACGCCGCGGCCGCGAGGGCCTCGTGGTCGTTGCACGGTACCAGCAGCGCCGTCACGCCTTCGCTCACCATGTAGGGAATGCCCCCGGCATTGGTCGTCACCATCGGCAAGCCGGCCGCCGAGGCCTCGATGAGCGACAAGGGCATGTTGTCGAGGTCAGGGCTGTTGAGGTAGACGTCCGCCTCGTCATACAACTGCGCCATGGCCTCGGGCGTCAGCTTGCCCCGGAACTCCACTGCATCCGCCACGCCGTGTTCTGCCGCCAGCGCCTCCAGGTGAGGACGTTCGGGGCCGAAGCCCGCGACCAGCAACCGCGCGTCAGGCAAGGCACGCCGCACGATGGCGAACGCCCGGACGATGCACGCCACGTTGTACAGCCCCTGCAGGTTCCGGTTGGACAGGAACACGGGCCGCGGCGTCGTGCGCACCCGATACGGGAAACGTTCGACGTCGACGAAGTTGTGGATCGCCATCGCCGGCAGCCCGAACCGCGCGAACACGTCCACGAGGTAGGCGGACGGCACCACGATCCGGTGCGCCAGGCGCATCGACGGGATCGCCGTCCGGCGCCAGCGGGTCAGGTGATCCTCGGCTTCTCCACTGTGGTAGTTCAGCACCACACGCTTCCCGAAGAGCCGCGCGACGAGCATCGCCGGCAGCGGGGCGAGCACGAACGACCAGTACGACGCCGAGAACGCATGGATCACGTCGTAGCGCGGCACCGTGCGCAGCAGCGAGAAGAGGTACGCAATCGAAGTCACCACCGTGCGCACGAACTTGATGCGCTGCAGCGCGGCGAGGGGTCCGGGAAGTGCCGGATTCACGGCAAGGAAACCCACGTCGATCCCCGGGACCTGCGCGAGCTTGTCGAGCAGCCGCTTGAGCTGCACGCTCTGGCCGCCCAGGATGGCGAGTGACGGTCCCACCAGCAGGACACGGATCGGGCGCGAGTCGGGAGTCATCGTCGCGCTCAGAACTGGAAGTACAGGAAGGGCGATGACCGCGTGCCGAGGATGATCGCGAGGCTCGCGGCGAACGCGAGGGTCAGCGCGATGCGCCGCGGCGCCGTGTCACGCACCTCGACCTCGAACGCGTTCGGCCCGGCCATCGACCACCACGCGGCAACGAG
>JAEUJK010000032.1 GCA_016794735.1 Gemmatimonadota bacterium
TTCGACGGGAAGGTCCAGGCCACTCCGCTCGACGGTCGCATGCTGTTGTTCATTGCCGCCGACGAGCGCGGGACGCCCGCGCATTTCTCCAGCGACCCGATCGGCGTGCGATTTGCCCCGACGGCGCCGGAGCCGCGCACCATGGCCAACGACTTCGACAACACGGCGCAGGTCTTTGGCGTGGATGTCGACCAATTGGCACCGGGCAGCCCCGCCATCATCAGCGAAGCCACCCTCGGGTATCCGGTCGAGCAGCTCGGGGCGCTCCCGCCTGGTGACTACTGGGTCCAGGGACTGTTGCACGTCTACGAGACGTTCACCCGTGCCGACGGCAAGGTCGTCAGGCTCCCCATGGATCGCGGCGAGGGACAGCAGTATGCCTCCGCGCCGGGCAACCTCTTCAGCACGCCCGTGAAGATCCGCGTCGATCCCGCACGAGCCGATACCGTGCGCATCGTCCTGGACCAGAAGAACCCACCCATCGAACCCGCGAAGCACACGAAGTACGTCAAGCACCTCCGCATGAAGAGCGAGCTGCTCTCGAAGTTTTGGGGGCGCGACATGTACCTCGGCGCCATCGTGGTGTTGCCCGAGGGATACGACACGCACCCCACCGCGCGCTACCCGCTCGCGGTGTACCAGGGACACTTCCAGCTCACCGTGAACGGGTGGCGCGAGACGCCGCCCGACCCCAAGCTGCCGCCGTATGACCGTGACTCGGTGGCGAAGTACTGCCCCAACGGGCACGAAGGGTACTGGTGCGGCAAGGTGGGGTACGACCGCGTCGTGCAGGAGTACGAACACAACTTCTTCAAGGAATGGACCGGCCCGGGATTCCCGCGGGTCATCATGCTCACCATCCAGCATGCGAACCCCTACTACGACGACTCGTATGCGGTGAACAGCGCGAACCTCGGCCCCTACGGCGACGCCATCAACCGCGAGCTCATTCCGTTCGTGGAGAAGCAGTTTCGCGCGATCGGCCAGGGGTGGGCCCGCGCCCTGTACGGCGGCTCCACCGGCGGCTGGGAAGTGCTCGCATCGCAGGTGTTCTACCCGGACGACTACAACGGCGCGTATGCGAGTTGTCCTGACCCGATCGACTTCCGCGGTTACCTCACCACCAACCTGTACGAGGACGACAACGCGTACTGGTACGATGGCGGCCCGTTTCGCCGCAGCGAGCGCCCCGGCCACCGGGACAACTTCGGCCACGTGCGTGCGACGGTACGACAGGCCGGGCTGCGCGAGCTGGTACTGGGCGACAAGACGCGCAGCGGCGGGCAATTCGACATCTGGGAGGCGGTGTACTCACCCGTTGGCGACGACGGCTACCCGCGGCGCATCTGGGACAAGCGCACCGGCGTGATTGACAGGGCGGTCGCGACCTACTGGCGCGACAACTACGACCTCGTCCACATCATGCAGCGCGACTGGGCCCGGTTGGGCCCGAAGCTCCGTGGCAAGATCGAGATCTATGCCGGCGCGCACGACAACCTCTACCTCAACAATGCGGTCTATTACGCCGAGGACTTCCTGAAGAAGGTGAAGAACCCCCCGGCGGACGCGACGGTCATCTACGGCGTGAAGGACGAGCACTGCTTCAGTGGCGACACGACCACCGTGAACGCGTTCTCGCGCCTCACCTATCACTCGCGCTTCATCCGCAAGATGGCCGCGCACTGGACGAAGACGGCACCGGCCGGCGCAGACACATCCAGCTGGCGGTACTGATCCCGGGACGGGTGCAGTAACGCGATCACGCAGGCGTCGGCAACGCTGGGCATCGCCACCGGGCCTCGTGCGTATCGAGCGCGGCCCGGCGACGCTGCGTTACTCGCCCTCGCTCGGTGCCCCGCCCGAACGGGCGACCTGATCCGCGCGGATCTTCGACGCGTCGAAGCGCTTGGCGCTGCCGATCATCTTGTCGATCGTCTCGTCGAAGTCGTGGGCCGTGCGTCCCTTGGAGAACCGCAGCGGGTTGATGCGTGCAACCACGAACGCCTTGAGGTAGGG
>JAEUJK010000035.1 GCA_016794735.1 Gemmatimonadota bacterium
GAACTACTCGGACTTCGGGTCGGCGACGACGGGGAAGATCGCGTCGCGCTTTGAGCTGACGCCGACCGTCGCGTTGCGCGGTGCCCTGGCGACCGGCTTCCGCGCCCCGTCGCTCACGCAGTCCTGGTTCTCGTCGACGGCGACGAACTTCACCGGGACGCCGCCGGTCGCGGTGGAGAACAAGACCTTCCCGGTGGGTACGACCGTCGCGTCCCTGCTCGGCGCCTCGGACCTCGAAGCAGAGACGAGCGTCAACGTGTCGTACGGCCTCACCTGGTCCCCCACGAAGACCTTCACGCTCTCGACCGACTTCTACCGCATCGACGTCGACGATCGCGTGGTGCTGACGGGGAACATGATCAACGCCACGACCCGTGCCCTGCTGGCCAGCAACGGTTTCAGCGGCGTCGGCGGGGCGCGCTACTTCACGAATGCGATCGACACCCGGACCGACGGGCTCGATATCGTCTTGAACTACGGCGTCGCCCTGACTCGCAACAACACCCTCCGTCTCGGCATGGCGTACAACAACAACATCACGCGGGTCACCCATGTGAAGCCGACGCCGGCGGCCCTCAGCACCCTGGGCGAGGCACTGTTCGACCGCGTGGAGCGCGTGCGGTATGAGCGCGGGCAGCCGCGCAGCAACTTCCGCTTCACCACCGACCACCAGTGGAAGCGGTTCAACACGGTCTTCCAGGTGCAGCGCGTCGGTTCCCTGGTCACGGCGGGTTCGGCAACGAACGTCTTCCAGGACCAGGAGTTCACGCCGAAGTGGATCGCCGATGCCAACATCAACGTGGACATCACCCGCCAGCTCGCCGTGACGGTGGGTGCCGACAACCTGTTTGACGTCTACCCGGACCGACTCATCCCGATCAACTCGAACAGCGGGACTTTCGCCTACAGCGGCGCCTCGCCCTTCGGGTTCAACGGGCGGTTCCTGTTCGTGCGCCTCAGCGCTCGGCGTTAGGCACCAAAGAGCTTCGACAGGGGGTCGAGGGTCGGGAGCAGCATCCTGGCCCCCGACCCCCTGGTCGTTCCGGCGGCGACCTGCGTCCTAGTAGTAGTACCCGAAGATGATCCCCATCTCGTCGGCGCTGGTCAGGCCAAAGCGGATGGTCCGGTCCGTCGTGTTGTTGTACGTGATCTCCGACGTCAGCCCCTCGCCGCGACGCAGGACAATCGGCTGGGTGAAGTTGACCATGTCGGGATGGGCCCAGTCGGTGGTCGTGTAGACGACCTCTCCGTCGCGCGGCCCCCCACTGACCTTGATGACGAAGCGTTCGCCGCGTTCATGCATGTGGGAGGTCAGCATGAAGATCGTCATCGTGCTGTCGCTCACGCGGAACGTCTTGCTGAGCGTGGTGCGCGTCCGCGGTGGCAACGTGAGGTCGGTGTTCCCCATGTTGAGCGTACGCGCCACGCGTTGCACGCTCGCCGCCGGCACCGTGTGCAGGTTGACGTAGGCCTCGCCCGTGATGGGAGCGGTGGTGCGATTGACGTAGTGGGAGTTCAGGTCGAGCGTCCCCTGCGCGGGGAGCCGCAGCGCTACGCCAGATGGAAAGCGGTAGTCCGAGGTTGGCGTCTGCGTGCCGGCGAAGAAGACGTGGAACCCCATCGGCAGCATGTTCACGAGGTTCAGCGTGCCATCCGGGTGGCGGATGTCGCGGATGACATCGAACGCGGGGCGGATCAGCGCCGGGATGTTCTCGAACGTGTAGAGCAGGAAGTGGTGCGAGTTGGTTCGCATGCGCGTCTCGATGCGATCGACATAGAGGTCGGTGGCATTGTTGACGCGGCGATACACGAACAACTCCCGCTCGAAGTTGGGCGTGACGTTGAACGACTCGATCTTGAGCTGCACCCCGGCTGCTGGTGGTGCGAGCGGGGTGAATGGCAGGGCGACGGGACGCGCGCGGTCGGCCAGGACGGAGGTGTCCACCACGCTGCCCTTTTCCGGTGCGCCCGCCTCGATCCACCGTCGGATGTACTCCAGTTCCCCGTTGGTGATGACCTGGCCGCCGAGTGGCATCGGCGATCCGTACGACGCCGAATGATGGCCGTCGGCAATGACCAGCTTGTGATAGAGCAGGCTCGAGTCCGCGCGGAACGCCTTCACCCGATGCAGGCCGTCGGCCTTTGCCGCCGCGTTTTTTGGCGGCGCCCCCACGAGGTTGGCGTAGGCCACGGCCTTGTCGAGGATGAGCCCCGACGACTGGCCGAACGGCGAACCCTGCGTGTGGCACCCCGCGGTGCAGGTCGTGGCGAAGATCTGGCTCTGGATCCGCTCGAACGTCCCCATGGCCGCGGTTGATGGCGGCGTCGGTGTGCCGTCATCGGAGCTGCCACATGCCGCAGCCACCAGAACCAGCGACGCAACAGCGAAGAAACGCAGGGAGAACATGGGCCGGGACCTTTCTCGACAGGCGGTCGGGTGGCAAGCTACCGGTGTCCGACATCCCTCCGAAAGGCTCCCATGCGTTCCCTTGTCGTCTGCTCCCTCCTGGCCGTCGCTTCCGTCGCGCGTGCCCAGGCTCCCCTGGTCATCACGAACGCGAACCTGGTGGACGGCGTGCGTGGCGCCTTCGCCAGCAACGCATCGGTGGTGATCGAGAACGGACGGATTGCCCGCATCGCCACCGGGCCGGTCACGCCGCCCGCGGGGGCGCAGGTGATCGACGCACGAGGACGCTACCTCCTGCCGGGGTTGATCGACGTGCACACGCACGTGGCGTCGCTCGCAGCCGCACGGCGGGCCCTCGAATCAGGCGTCACCACCATCCGCAGCGCGAGCGTGAATGCGTTCCAGGACGTGGCGCTGCGCGAGGCCAGCCGCCAGGGAGCGATCCCCGGCCCCGACGTGCTCGCCGCGGGAGTGTTCGTCACCCCTAACCTGGGAGAGACGATCCTCGCCGACACCGCGCTGCCCGCGCTGGCCGGCGGTGTGACGACCGAGGCCGCGCTGCGCGCCGTCGTGCGCGCCAACGCGCGCCGCGGGGTGGACGTGATCAAGACGCGTGGCACGGAACGCGCCGGGCTCCCCGATACGGACCCACGCAAGCAGACGTACACCGAGCAGCAACTCGCGTGGATCGTGGATGAGGCGACCAGGCACAACCTGCCCGTGATGGCCCACGCCCACGGCGACGAGGGAGCGTACGCCGCGGTGAAGGCCGGGGTGCGCAGCATCGAGCACGGCACCTACCTCTCCGATTCCACGCTGCGCCTGATGAAGGAACGCGGCACCTGGCTCGTGCCCACCTGGATCACGATCCTCGACCTCGCCACACCCGGCGGCGACTACGAAGACCCCGTCCTCACGCTCCGCGGGCGCAACATGTCACCGATCGTGGCTGCCGCCGTGGCGAAGGCGCACCGCATGGGGATCCGCATCGCGACCGGCGCCGACACCGATTACGGCACGGCGAGCGTGAATCGCATCTACGCGGAAGTGGCGCTCTTCGTCGACGCGGGCATGACGCCGCTCGAAGCCTTGCGCACCGCCACCACCAGTGCCGCGGAGCTGCTGCGCATCGGCGATCGCGTCGGCCAGCTGAAGGAAGGGTACGAGGCCGACCTGATCCTCGTGGAGGGCAACCCGCTGGCCGACATCAAGGCGCTCTCGGATGCCCTGGTGGTCATCAGCAACGGCCGTGTAGGCCTGAACCGGACGCCATTCGGGAAGTGAGGCGCTTCAGGCGGAGAGTGCGGGGAGCGCGGGATGGCGCTGAGGGGGCCGGCGACGGTGTGACTCCAAACCGATGAAGCACGAGCGGCACGGGCAGTACGAGCAGCACGCGTGCTTCCCGTGCTGCCCTTCCCTCCCGTGCTTCGCCCTGGCAGTTGCCCTACGTCCCCAGAAGTCCCCGCCCCACCTCGATCTCCTCGTCGTTCACCAGGTGGCCCATGCCGGGATACAACCGCATGTCCACGGTGGCGCCCATGCGCGTGAGGACGTCCGCCGTCTCGCGCACACGTTCCGCGGGCACATGCGAGTCGACGTCGCTGCAGCCGAGGAACACTGGCGTGCCGTCGAGCGCTCCCGCGTAGTTGCGCGGCGTGCCTGGCGGACCAATCAACCCGCCGCTGTACCCGAGCACGGCCGCATAACGACGCGGATGGCGCGCCACGAACTCCAGCGTGAGGCATGCCCCCTGTGAGAATCCCATCAGCGCGATGCGGTCACTGGGAAATCCCTCGGCGAGGGCGGCGTTCACCAGGGACTCGATCAGGGCGATCCCCGAGGTGATGCCGGGCTCGTTCTGCTCCATGGGTGCCAGGAAGCTGAACGGATACCAGGTGTTTCCCGTCGCCTGCGGCGCGACCACAGACCAACGATCGAGTGCGCGCAGGGGGACGGCCATCGACGCGATGCCGTCGGCGGTGGCACCACGCCCGTGGACCATGATCAGCCGGCCGTGCGCAGCGCTTGGCGGAGGCCCCGCGCGAACGAGCGGGGCCGATCCGTGCGGCGGGATGCTCATACGCCGAGCGGG
>JAEUJK010000574.1 GCA_016794735.1 Gemmatimonadota bacterium
CGTGATCGCCTGCAGCGGCGTCATCCCCAGCTCCACCAGTCCCTCGATCGCCGCGAGCGTGCCGAGGCCGGGTTCCTGCCAGTCGGGCTTGGCGTCGCGGCGAAACTCGGGCGCAAGGCCGAGGTAGTTGTCGGTCGCCGGCGCGGTGATGCATCCGGCGGTGATGAGCTTCTGCGCGTTGGCCCGGCGGATCGCCATCCCCTGGTCGCCGCGATCCCGCCGCTGCTCGGCCCCGGTGCGCGCGCGAGCGAGGCCGCGCTGCACGGAGTCCGCGCGCAGCTTCGCCGTCGAGTCCTCGCGCGTGCGGCGCCGTACGTAGTCGGCCCATGGCTTCCCCGTCATGGTATTGGACAGCATCCCGCACACGACCTTGCGATCCACGAAGAGCTTCACGAGTTCGTCGGACATCGGGACGTCGAGCACCTCGGGGTGCTGCACGAGGTCCACGCCGGCGAGCAGGGAGATGCGCAGTCCTTCGGGGGTGGTCGAATGCGTCTCGGCCACCAGCCCACGCGCATGCACGGCGTCCACGATCACCTGCTGGGCGCGCTCGGAGAACCCGATGAACACCGGGAAGCCGAAGTGCGACGTGCCCCCAAACTTGAGAAAGTCGACGCCCTGGTCGAGGTAGCGATTGATGGCTGCACGGAGCGAATCCGGCTCCATGTTGACCAGCTCCTCGCCGCCCCCCGCGGCGATGGCGTCGTTCATCTGCTCCTGCAGGAGCGAAAGGTTCTCCGGGGGACGGCCGGTGAAGGAGAACGACCACGGCCCTCCCCAGCCGACGATGTTCCCCGCAAAGAGGAGCCGCGGCCCGATCACCTCGCCGCGATTGATCGCGTCGCGCGTGGCCTTGAGCGGCGCGAGCATCCCGTACGAATCGCGCACCGTCGTCACCCCGGCCTTGAGGTGCAGCTGCGCCGCCTCCAGCGCCACCGCGGCAAAGCGGTCCTGGTAACGCGCGAAGTTCTCGATCCCGCTGTAGATGGACACGTGCACGTTGGCGTCGACGAATCCCGGGGTGACCCACTTCCCCTTCGCGTCCACGATGCGCGCCCCACGCGGCACGGCGACCTGGGCCGCGGCACCAACCGCCGCGATTCGCCCGCCACGCACCACCACCACGCCGTCGGCGATCGGCGGACCGCCATTGCCATCGATGATCGTGCCACCAACGACAGCGGTCACGGACTCCTGTGCGCGCAGCGACAGGGAGCAGGCAGTGGCGGCCACAAGCAGGGCCGCCGCGCGAAGGGGGCGAGTGAACGCAAGACGAGGCATGGCAGGGTGGCGAGGACACGCGCAACCTGCGCCCCCGATCGCTCAGGCGACAGATGGCTTGACGCCGCCTCACCCGCATCCTCCATTCTGCCGTCTGTTGTCCGCCGTCTGCCGTCTCCCTCTCTCCGCCACCCGCAGTGACCCTTTCGCCCGAAGTCCTCGCCGCCGTCAACGATGTGTCGCTCGACACCCCATGGCCCCTCATCGAGCGTTTCACGACCCTGCGGCGCGAGCACCCCACCGACGTGGCCACGGCGTGCGACGAGATCGTCGCGCGGCTCCAGGCCCACGGGGTCCCCGTCGAGGTCCATCGGCCCGAGCTCTTCCTCTCGCTTCCGGGCAAGGCATCGGTGCGAGCCGGTGACCAGGAGTTCCGCGCCAAGCCGATGGCGATGAGCGTGGCGTACCCCAACGGGCTCACTGCCCCCCTCGCCTACGTGCCCGCTCGTTATGCGCGCAACGCCGACGAGATGTTCACGAAGGGGTTTGTCTCCGACGCCGAGGTCGACCTGCGTGGCAAGATCGTCCTGAGTGAGGGGTTCGGCATGCCGGGCAAGGTCGCGTACTTCGAGCAGCGCGGCGCGCTCGCCATGATCGCCGTGAACCCGGGGCACAACGCCCACTGGGGGATCTGCACCACCGTCTGGGGAACGCCGGACCTTCGCGACCTCCCCCGCAAGCCGAAGATCGCCGTGGTGGCGGTGAACAACCCCGACGGTGCCGCCCTCATCGAGCTGGCCAAGGCGGGGGCCTCGGTGACCCTCACGAGCGAGGTGACGGAGGGTTGGTTCGAGTCCCCGCTCCCGGTGGTGACGATTCCGGGCACCGACGAGCCGGAGAACTTCGTGCTCCTGCACGGGCACTACGACTCGTGGGACTTCGGCATCGGCGACAACGCCGTTGGCGACGCCACCCTGCTCGAGGTCGCGCGGGTGTTGTGGCACCATCGCGCCAGGCTCAAGCGGTCGGTGCGTATTGCCTGGTGGCCCGGCCACTCCACGGGGCGGTACGCCGGCAGCACCTGGTTTGCCGACCACTTCGCCATCGACCTCTACGAACACTGCATCGCGCAGGTCAACTGCGATTCCCCGGGGTGCCGGTGGGCCACCGAGTTCATCGACGTCTCCCTCATGGAAGAGACCGAGGCCTGGTGCGCCGACGTGATCCGGGAGATCGCCGACAAGGAACTCAAGGGCGA
>JAEUJK010000592.1 GCA_016794735.1 Gemmatimonadota bacterium
GTCCCGACACCCACGGCGCTCGACACGGAGACGTCGCCGTCATGCGCGCGCACCACGCCGTGCACCATGGCGAGCCCAAGCCCAGTGCCCTCCCCGACCGGCTTGGTCGTGAAGAACGGATCGAAGATGCGTGGCAGGACGTCCGCCGGAATCCCCGATCCCGTGTCACTCACGTCGATGCGCACATATGGCCCGGGGGCCAGGACAATGCCCTCACGCGCCACGTCGCCAGCGGAGAGCACGACGCGCCGCGCGACGATATCGATCCGCCCACCGCCCTGCTCTCGCATGGCGTGCCACGCGTTGGTGCAGAGGTTCACGATCACATGCTGGACTTGCGTGGTGTCCGCAAGGATGGCCAACGACGCGCCGTCGGGCTGCGAGGCGACGATCTGCACACTCGAGGGCAGCGACGGCCGGAGCAATCCCATCGCGTCGCGAATGATCGTGTCGATGAGGACGGTGGTGCGATCGCCGATCTCACCGCGACTGAAGAGCAGGATGCGTCGCACGAGGTTGGCCGCGCGCTGGCCCGCCTGCAGGATGGTGGTCAGTCCGTGTCGCGCGTCGTGTCCCGGCGGGATGTCCTCCAGCGACTGCTCGGCGGAGGAGATGATGGCGGTGAGGATGTTGTTGAAGTCGTGCGCGATGCCGCCGGCCAGGGTGCCGACCGCCTCGAGCTTCTGCGCGCGCCGCAACCCGGCCTCGAGCAACTGACGCTCCTGTTCGGCGCGGCGTTGGTCGCTGATGTCGCGGAAGCTCCAGACGCGTCCCACCGTCACCCCGTCCACCACCTGCGGCCGTGAGTACCGCTCGAACACCCGGTCGTCCGTGAGCTCGAAGGTGTCCATGCTCTCGGCGTCGGGTTGCGCGTACAACCGCTCCACGATGCGCATGAACTCCTGCGGGTCCTTCAGCTGCGCGATCACGAAGGCGAGGGCGTGTGCATCGTCGCGCGTGGCGAGGACCGCGTCAGGGATGCGCCACATCTCGACAAACCGGCGATTGAAGCGCGTGATGCTGCGGTCCGACGACACGACGAGGATCCCGTCGGCAGTGGACTCGAGCGTGGCCTCCAGCACGGAGACGGAACTGCGCAACGCCTCGACCGCATGTCCCAGGTCGCGATCGTACCGACCCTGCGACGCGCGCAGCGCCGCCTCGGTGGCCTTTCGATCCGTGATCTCGCGCAGGAAGTTGCAGTACCGCAGGTGCCGGCCTTCCTCGTCGCGCTCGATGTGCGTGAACTGCTCGACCCAGAAGATGCGCCCATCCTTCGCACGGACGCGGAACTCCATGGCCACGTCGGACACCGCGGGATCGGACGCCCACGCGCGGTACTGCAACATGACGGCCTCGCGCTGCTCGTCCACGACCAGGTCAACCGACCGGCGCCCCATCAGCTCGTTGGCCCGGTATCCCGTCGCGACCGTCACCGCCGGGTTGCAGTACGAGAAACACCCACCTGCATCGGCGATGTAGTATCCGATCCCATACTCCGTGAGGGTGTGACCCCACGGGGCCGTGCCTTCCGTATTAATCAGGGTTGCCTGGTTCGCACGCGGGGAA
>JAEUJK010000603.1 GCA_016794735.1 Gemmatimonadota bacterium
AGCCATCGCGCGCAGCGGCACCATGGCGTCGCGCGCCATCGCATCACTCATCGTCGGGTCGCCCATTCCCACGACCCGCAGGGTGCCGCGCAACTCACCGTCGACGATCGACCCGTCGGCGAAGACCGTGGTCGAGTACCGAAAGTCCGGCCCTAACTGCGTGAGGGCGACGGCACCGGTCAGCAGCTTCTGGTTTGACGCCGGCATGAACAGCTTGCCCGCGTTGTGCGAGACGAGCGTGTCGCCACGCGCGGGGTCGACCACCAGGACGCCCAGCATGGCGTTGGCGAACCTGGGGTCACGCAGCATCGAGTCGACGGCGGCGCGCAGGGCCCTCGTGTCGCTGCTCGGGGTGACGCCGGCGGTGGCCGACATGCGGCAGGCGCCAAGGAGGCAAGCGGTGGCTGCCATCGCCAGTCGCGCGCGGCGGCGCGGGTTTCGGTCAGGGTGCATGCCCAAACTTCCGTACCCGCGCCGCGCGAAACAAGGCGGGGTCGCGTCAGCCGTCGATCATCGCCTCGGCGACATCCGCGAGCCGATCGATCCACGCCGGGTCACTCAACGGGATCACCGCACACGATGCCTGGAATGTCGGGTCGTCGGTCACGATCGCCCTGAACAGGTCCGCCGTGTGGTGCGTCGGGTCGTACAGCGGCGTCGGGTGTGCGGCCACGCGGAAGATCTCCACGCGCGGCAGGTCCGAACCCTTGAACCCTTCGCACAACACGAGGTCGGCATCGCTCATGTACCGCGCGGCGATCTCGCGCGGGCCGAGTTCCTCGCTCCACCGCATCACGAGCGCAAACTTGTCCGGTGACACCATCGCCACGCGTTCGGCCTCACCCTCGTGATAGTGGCGGTAGGTGTCCGTGGTGGACGGATCGATGTTGAACGTGTGCGACCCGTGCTTGATGGTCATCACCCGACGGCCGCGACGACGGAGCGCCGCGGCGAGGCGCACCACCGTGGTGGTCTTTCCGCTATGCTTGCGCCCGACGATGGTCAGCAGCGGCGGCATGGGCCTCGGCGAGTTCGAGTTCCTCAGGGGTGTTCACGTTCGAGAAGATGCGCTCCAGTGGGCCGTGGCGCGCCACCTCGTCCGCCGGGATCCGCGCGACCCGCACGAGGTCCAGGAAGCCGATCACGCGACGGTCCCCCTCGCGCAGCCGCTGCTCGATGGCGGGGACGCAGGCCGGCGCGTACCACGCACAGAGCGGCTCCACCCCGCGTCGCGACCCGCTTTCGGCGAGCACCGCATCCACGTCGGCGCTCGCAGTCCGCAACGCCTGCACGAGCGACGCCGGGACAAAGGGCATGTCCCACGCGACCACGACGACCGGTCCCCCCGCATGCACGAGCGCCGCGTGGATCCCACCCAGGCTGCCCTGGTCGGTCAACACGTCGGTGGCGACGCGCACACCGGGCAGCCATTCCGCCGCGTCCGGTGCGTTCGCGATGAGGAGCAAATCGTCGCAACACGTCCGCAGGACGTCGGCGACGCGATCGATGATCCGGCGACCGCCGACGCGCTCGAGCCCCTTGGGCCGCCCGGCATACCGCGTGGCCTGGCCTCCCGCGAGGATCACCCCGGTGCAGGACGCCATGGCCTAACGCGGACGCCAGTGCTGCGGGGCGCCACTCACCGCGCGCCCCACGAGCATCATCCCGGCCGCCTCCGCCACCTGGACGGCAATCGTCGAGGGCACCGACGGCGTGGCCACGCAGGCGATCGATGCGCGCGCCGCCTTGTACGCCAGCTCGCCGGAGATCCGGCCGGTCACGAGGAGGACGAGCCCTGCGGGGGAACGGCCGTCCTGCACCGCGGCACCGAGCACCTTGTCGACCGCATTGTGTCGGCCGATGTCCTCGGCGTGGTAGAGCAGCTGCGTCCCATCGGACAACGCGGCCGCATGGATCCCGCCCGTTTCCTTGTAGCGATCGCCGCGCGCAAACAGCTCCTTGAACAGCGCCCGCATCGTCGCGAGGTCGATCTCGGGCGCCGGCACGTCACGCGACGCGCGCTTCACCTCGGCGAGCGAACC
>JAEUJK010000636.1 GCA_016794735.1 Gemmatimonadota bacterium
GCAACGCTCGCCTTGTCCCGCTTGCGACGGGCGGACGGACGTGCGGCGGAAACCATCCTGCCACTCGCGGACTTCCTGCTCGCGGATCCCTGGCAGCTCGATGTCCTTGCCTCGCTGGCGGAGTCGCTGTCGGTCTGTGAACGACGCGTCGACGCGCGCATCGCCGTCGATCGCGTGTTGCGCTTCGATCCCGATCACCCGGTAGCGCTGTACGTCGACGGCGTGCTGCGAGTGGCCACCTTCGACTTCGCGGGTGCCATCGCGCGCTGGGATCACCTGCTCGCGGTGGAGCCGTCCAGTTCCTACGCCCGGCGCGCGGAAGCGGCGCGCGCCGAGGCGGCGTCGCGTCGTGCGTACCTCGTTGGCGAGGCCGTGTCGCTCGCGGGGAGGGCCTGATGGCGATCGAGGGCCCACTTCGCGAACTCGGTATTCACGACGTCTTCCAGCTGCTGGACCTGAGCCGGAAGACCGGATGCCTGCGTGTGTCCTCGGCGCTGCGGGACAACGAAGGGCAGGTGCACTTCCGTCGTGGTCGCGTCGTGGCCGCCACGATTCGCAGCAACCCGCACCTCCTTGGCACCGTCCTGCTGCGCGACGGGCGGATTACCGAGGCGGAACTCGCCGCGGCGCGCGTCATCCAGGAAGGCACAACGCCGCATCGTCGATTGGGTGAGATCCTGGTGGAGCAGGGGGTGCTCACCGCGCGAGAACTCGACCGGTACATCCGTCGCCAGGTCGAGACGGTGACGTTCGAGTTGTTGTCGTGGCAGGAGGGGTTCTTCTCCTTCACCGATGGCGACGATGACGACGTGGCAGATGGTGTGACGGCGTTGGCGGTCGAGTCGCTGCTCATGGAAGGCGCACGGCGCCTCGACGAGTGGACGCAGATCCAGCAGCGCATCCCGCACCTCGGCGTCACGCCGTTGCTTGCCGACCTCCCGGAAGATGGGAGTGCCCCGCCACTCGACCTGCAGCCGGCGGAGTGGGAAGTGCTGGCGGCGATGGACGGCGAACGCGACCTGCGCCAGGTGGCGACGGCCCTCAATCGCGGGGAGTTCGACGTCGCGCGGACGGCATTCGGCTTGTTGAGTACCGGGGTGATCGTGGTCCGTGAGCCGCGTCGGTCGTTCACGCCGCCCGGGGAACAGTCGCAACTGGCCATCGTGCTCGGTGACGCGCGTGAGGCGCTGCAGGCCGAGGACTACGAGATGGCGATCTCGCATGCCGTGACTGCGGTCGCACTGTCGCCGGACGATCCCGAGGCGCGGTACCTGCTGGCGCGTGCGCTGCTCCGGCAGGGGCGCGAGGTCGAGGGAGAGGAGCACCTGCGCCTCGCCCATCGTGCGGCGCCGCAGCACACCGGGGCGATCATGGAACTGGCCCGGCTCTCCATGCGACGTGGAGAGATCGGGCAGGCGATCGGGTGGTGGAAGAAGGTGATCGTGGTGGCGCCTGGCACGCGCGCCGCCGAGCAGGCCCGCGAGGCCGTGGCGCATGCGGAGCAACTCGCCGCGATGCTGGAGGCTGTCGATGCCTAGGGCGCTTGAACCGCGGGGGCCCCGATGCCACTGGTGAACTACGCCGCCCGCGAGCTGACCTGCAAGATCGTCTACTACGGGGCCGGTCGGTCCGGCAAGACGACGAACCTGCACTACATCTATGATCGTGTGCCCAACGAGCGTCGCGGCGCGATGGTGTCGCTGGCGACGCACAACGAGCGCACGCTGTTCTTCGACTTCCTGCCCCTGGACCTGGGCCGGATCTCCGGCTTCAACACGCGGATCCAGCTCTACACCGTCCCGGGTCAGGCCTACTACCGCTCCACGCGAAAGCTCGTCCTGCAGGGCGCGGACGGGGTCGTGTTCGTGGCCGACAGCCAGCGGATGCAGCAGGAGGAGAACCTCGAGAGCCTGCGGGACATGCACGAGGTGCTGGCGGAGCAGGGGGTTGACGCACGGACCCTCCCGCTCGTCCTCCAATACAACAAGCAAGACCTGCCCGGGGACCTCATCCTGACCCCTGGGGAGCTCGACGACGTCCTCAACTTCCGGCAGGTCCCGCGGTTCGCCGCAGACGCCCTGCACGGGGTCGGCGTCTTCGAGACGTTACGCAAGGTGTCGCAGCTGGTGCTGCAGCGATTGAGTGCCCCGGTCCCGGCCGGGATCCCCTGACGGTGATGGTCGAACCTGCCACGCGTTTCACGACCCTGGTCGTCGGCGCCGCCAATCGCCTGGCGGTGACCGCTGCGCGTGCCGTCGTGGAAGCGCCGGGCGCGATCTACAATCCGCTGTTTGTCCACGGGGGCGCCGGGCGCGGCAAGACCCACCTGCTGCAGGCCATTGGCGAGGCCGTGGGCGAGATGCACCCGGGCCTGGTCGTCGAATACCTCCCGATGGAGGAATTCCTGGACGACCTGCGCGCCGCGAGCCAGACCGGGCGCTCCGACGCGATCAAGGGACGATTCCAGCGGGTCCACGTGTTGTGCCTCGACGATGCCCAGCTCCTGGCCGGGCAGGCCGACGCGCAGAGCGAACTCCTGCGCATCGTCAACGCGATGCAGGCGTCGGGGCGACAGGTGGTGATGGCCGCCGATCGCACCCCGCAGGACATCCCGGACATCGACGCACGCCTCCTCAACCGCCTGTCCGGTGGCCTGGTGGCCGAAATCGGTGCCCCAGATGCGGAGTCACGCGAGGAGATCCTCCGCCGGCTCGCGCAGGCGCGTGGGTTCCAGTTCGCCGCCGGTGTCCTCGAGGAGCTGGCGCGTTCGGCCTTGTCCAACGTGCGTGAGCTGCAGGGCGCGCTCAACCGGCTGTCGGCGCAGCAGGTGGTCCAGGGGCACCCGCTCACGCCGCACGACGTGTGGCAGGTGCTGGGTGAGGCCCGCATCCCCGCGCGTCCGGACGAGTTCACGACCTTCCTCGAGGACGTGACGTCGAGCGTGACGGCCAGTGTCGAAGCCTGGCGCACGCATCTCGCCGAGCGCATCGCGGTGTGGTCCGGGCTCGGCTACCGCACGGCGATCCTCGAGCAGGCGCTGGCGCTCGACGAGCCGCCTAACGTGGACGAGCTGGACACGGCGTTCCGCGTCGTGACTGAACGGCTCGCCGCGCTGGAGCGCGAGGCCATTCGGCTCGACCCGACCTATGCGGGCCAGCCGCTCTTTCGCGATCCAGACCGGCTGCAGGAAGCGGAGCAGGTCGTGGCGGAAGCCGCCGCGCGACTCGCGCCGCCGGCCGGGCCCGACGCCAAGTGGCGGCTGCAGGACTTCCCGCGCACGGCCGCCAACCGGCCCGCGCTGGCGTCTGCCCAGCAGCTGGTCCTGCATCCCGCACGGGTCGGGCACCTGATGCTGGTGATCGGGCCCGCCCGTTCGGGGAAGACGCACCTCGTGCACGGGATCGGCAATGCGCTCAAGATCGCCGCGAATGACGGCGTGATTGCGTGCATCACGGCCGATGCGCTCGCACGCGAGGTGCTCGCCGCGGTCGCGGACGGCTCGCTGGAACGCTGGCATGCGCGGTATCGCGCGGTGCAGGCGTTGCTGGTGGAAGACGTCCAGCTCCTCGATGGTCGCGAGCGTGTGCAGCAGGAACTCGCGACGCTTGCCGATGCGTTGCGTCGCGACGCGCGCCCCGTGGTCCTCTCCTGCGATCGCGACGTGGCGAATCTGGCGGCCGTGACCCCGCGGCTGCGCACCCTGCTGGAGTCGGGGGTGCGCGTGCTGACCGCGCCGGCGTCGGATGCGGAGACCGCGGGTCGCTTTACCCCGGTGCCCGAGGGCGACGAGGCCGCCGCACCGAACATCGATGCGGTGAGTGAGGCCCATGCGGCGGGGTGGCGTAGCGGCGATCACGCAGCGGAGCCCGTGCCGTCGGGTGATGCGTGGTTCCTCGATCGCGAGAAGGTGATCGTGCGTTGGCCTGACCTCGGCGACTGCCTGCTGGAGGACCTGGCCTGATGGCGATCAAGGGCTCCCTCCGCGAAGCGTCGCTGCCGGACGTGCTCCAGCTGTTGAGCATGGGCCGCAAGACCGGCTGCCTGTCGTTGTCCCACAAGCAGTCGTTCGGCACGATCTACTTCAATCGCGGCCGCATCGCGTTTGCCTCGATCGTGAACCGGCGCGACCGGCTCGGCGACCTGCTCGTGACCAACGGGCAGCTGACGCGCGAGGAGCTGGACCGCGCGATCCGTGTGCAAAGCGAGGCACCGGAGCGGCGGATCGGGGAGATCCTCATCGCGCTCGAGCTCATCACGCGTGAGGAGTTGCACCAGCACATCAAGCGCCAGATCGAGGAGGCGGTCTATCACCTCTTCACCTGGACGCAGGGGAGCTTCTCCTTCGAGCCCGATGTCCAGCCGGACGAGCAGGACTTCGTCGTCTCGATCAATCCCGAGTCGTTGCTGCTCGAGGGCGCGCGTCGCGTGGACGAGTGGAGCCAGATCGAGAAGAAGGTCCCGGGCTTCGACTCGGTGTTCTCGCTCGAT
>JAEUJK010000645.1 GCA_016794735.1 Gemmatimonadota bacterium
GTCGCTGGCATCCTCGTGCGCTGACGTGGCGACCCTGCTCGTCGCCGGCACGCTGACGCTCGACACCACGCACCGCGCGGGACGCGTGCACCACCGCGTGCCCGGCGGCTCGGCGCTGTATGCCGCGCTCGCGGCGCGGCTCGCCACGAGGGTCCGAATCGTCAGCACCGTGGGCACGGACTTCCCGCTGTCCGACTTTGGCCACAACGACATCGACACCAGCGACGTCGAGGTCGTGGCGGGGCCAACCTTCCACTGGACGGCCGCCTACTCGGACAGTGGCAACGAACGCACCACCCTGGGACGCGAACCCGGGGTGGAGGCGGGACGCCTCCCGCCGGTGGTTCATCCGGCCGGACGCGACGACCAGCTGCTGCTCGGAAGCATGAACCCACGCAAGCAGCAACATGTGCTCGATGCCTGTCCCCAGGCAGGATGCGTTGGGCTCGACAGCATGACGCACTGGTGGCACGAGGAACCGGCGCTGCTGCGCAGGTTGCTGTCGCGTGTGCAGGTGCTCTTCGTCAACGAAGAGGAACTCGCCATCGCCGCCCCGGGTGGCAACGTCGAGGCATTGCTGGAACTCGGCCCCGCGATGGTGATCGTGAAGTGTGGTTCACGCGGCGCGTGGCTCCAACGTCGAGGTGCGCCCCGGGTGGTCGTACCGGCGTCCCCGCTCCGGCAGCTGGCGGACCCGACCGGCGCCGGCGACGCGTTCGCAGGAGCCTGCATGTCGGCGCTCGCCGCAGATCCCGCCATCGACGACACTTCGTTGTTGAGGTACTCGTCTGCAGTCGCCGCATTCGCCGTCGAGGGAGTCGGCACCGCTGCCCTGTCCGCAACGACACCCGCCGAGGTGCAGCGGCGCGCGCGTGACCTCCCCGCGTGAATTGACGCCCGCGGGTCGCTCACCTACATCTCGTTTCATGCTCGAACCACTCACTCCCGTCGAGACCCGCATTCTTGGCTCGCTGATCGAGAAGGCCGCGATCACGCCGGATGTGTATCCGCTCTCCATGTCGGGGCTCCTCGCGGCCTGCAACCAGGCGACGAGCCGCGACCCCGTCGTGAACTACGACGAGAATCACGCGATGCCAGGCATTGTCGCGTTGCGCCGTCGCGGGTGGTTGCGTGCGATCCAGCCGGCGGGCTCACGCGTGACGAAGTACCTCCATCTCCTGGATGAAGCGCTCGACCTCGACGCACGCCAGGTGGCATTGCTCGGCGTCTTGATGCTGCGTGGCGAGCAGACCGTCGCCGAGTTGTTCACGCGCACGGCGCGGATGGCGTCCTTCGCGGATCATGCCGCCCTCGAGGAGTCGCTCGCGTCCCTTTGCACGCGCACACCGGAACCGCTCGCCATCCTCGTACCGCGCCGCCCCGGGCAAAAGGAGCCTCGCTTCATGCACCTGCTGGGTGGGCTGCCGCAGGTCGGGGAGGCATCGGCCACGCCAGAGGTGCCGGCATTGATGGATCCCGCGCCAGACCGCGTGGCGGCCCTCGAGGCCGAGGTGGCTACGCTGCGCGCCGAGCTCGCCGATTTGCGCACGGCCTTCGAGGGGTTCCGGCAGCAGTTCGGCTAGTCGCCTCGGACCGGGGCATTATCTTCCCGAGGCACGGGAGGCATGGCAGAGTGGTTGAATGCACCTGACTTGAAATCAGGCATGCCCGCAAGGGCATCGTGGGTT
>JAEUJK010000653.1 GCA_016794735.1 Gemmatimonadota bacterium
GGGGCCCACGAAGATCGTCCCCGCGCCACGCACCTCATTCACGATCGCGGCGGCATCGTCCATCACGACGAGCAGGTGTTCGGGAGCGTACATCGTCGCAAAGGCCGACATCTGCTCGCGCGACGTCGCGACGATCACGCCACCTTGTCCCTCGAGTGCCTTCTTGACGAGCGAAGCACGCTTCGTGGCCGCGGCCTGGACGCGCAACGACGCCTCCACCTTCTCGGCGAGGTCGCGCCCCAGGACCAGCGCGACGGAACACGCCATCTCATCATGCTCCGCCTGGGCGATCAACTCGCGTGCGATCATCGCCGCGTCAGCCGTGTCATCGGCGAGGACCAGCAGCTCGGACGGCCCGGCCGGGGCGTCGATCACCACGGTGCTCGAGACCTGCACTTTGGCTTCGGCTACATACGCATTGCCAGGACCGACGATCGCGTCCACGCGCGGCACGCTCTTCGTGCCGAACGCCATTGCCGCCACGGCGCCGGCACCGCCGAGCGCAAAGACACGATCCACGCCCGCAATGGCACAGGCGGCGAGGACGCCGGCCGGTGGTGCGCCGGTCTTGTCGGGCGGCGAACAGACGATCACCTCGCGCACACCGGCCACGCGAGCCGGGATTGCCCCCATCAGCACCGAGCTGGGATACGACGCCTTCCCACCGGGGGCATAGACCCCAACGCGCCCCAGCGGATGCGGTCGGCGCTCCACGACGATCCCCGGCTCCGGCTCCGCGCGGGTCGCGGCCGGGAACGCGGCGCGGTGCACCGCCTCGATGTTGCGCGCCGTGCGCCGCATGGCCTCGACGAGGGCGGGCGGGGCGGCATCCAGCGCGGCCTGCCACGCCGACTTGGGCACCTCGAGCGACGACAGCTTCACCTGGTCGTATTCGCGCGCCAGCGACTTGAGCGCGTCATCGCCTTCCCGCTTCACGAGGTCGATGATCGCGGCCACCGTGTCCCGCACGAGGTCGTCGTTGGTCGGCGTGCGGTCGAACAGCGTGCGCCGATCCTCCTCGGGGAGTTCAGTCAACGGGCCGCGGTACTTCAAGGTCAACAGGCTCATGGCATCAACCGTTCAATGCGAGTGACGAGGATTCCTTCGGCGCCTAACGACTTGAGCGCCGCGATGGTCTTGTAGATCGCCGCCGCCGGCACGACCGCGTGGACCGCGACGAACACCCCGCCGTCCATGATGTCGATCACCGTCGGGCCATTGAGCCCGGGGACAATCTCGCGCACCTGGTCGAGCGCGCGCCGGGGAACATTGGCCATCAGGTAGCGCTTTCCGCGAGCGCGCAGCACCGATTCCAGCGCCGCAACCAGCTCGCCGAGCTCCGTTGGCCCCGCACCACCGGGCCGCGCCACCACGTGCGCCGTCGAGCGCATCACCGTCGCGACTTCGCGCAGCCCGTTCGTCTTGAGCGTCGAGCCGGTCGAGGTGATGTCCACCACCACGTCGGCAATCCCGAGGTGCGGCGCCACTTCCACCGCCCCGCTCATCGGCACGAGTTCGATCGGGATCCCGCGTTCCGTGAAGTACCGGCGCGTGATCCCCGGAAACACCGTCGCCACGCGCGCACCGGGCGAGAGACCTTCTATAGAAGTGACCGGCGACTCCTCGCGCACGGCGACGACCACGCGGCAGGCACCAAAGCCCAGGTCGAGGAGCGATTGCAGCTCGCGCCCGGACTCGGACACGAGGTCCCACCCGGTGACCCCCGCGTCGGCCGCGCCATCGGCCACGAACTCCGGAATGTCCTGCGCGCGCACGAACAGCGCCTCGAAATCGTCGCCGAGCCGGGCTGTCAGGACGCGATCTCCCGCGGACCGGAGCGCCAGGCCGGCGTCGGCCAGCAACTCACGTGTTTCCTCAGCGAGGCGTCCCTTGTTGGGTAAGGCTATGCGTATCAATGGGATAGCAAAAGAAAAGGCCCGTCGTTTCGACGGGCCGTGGAGGATTGCGGAGCGTACCTGCTACGCGCGCGCGCACCACCCCGACCCGGAGGGGCCGTGGCCATGATGATGGTGGTGGGTGCGGCAAGTCATGGCCGGGAAACTACTCGCGTGCCCATGCTCCGCCAAGCCTCGGTCGCTCCGGTGTCTCCCCAACGCCGGTCCGGCGGCGTACGATGCTACCTCCGAACCTGCAGCGACCGTACGCGTGACACCTGGCCCTCGCCGATGACCGCTCCTCGCGACGCGACCGCGCTGCTCGCCTTGCTCACACCGGGGCAACCGCCGAGCGATGGGCTCGTGGCCGTGTTGTACGACGAGCTGCGCGAGATCGCCCATCGCCAGCTGCGGCGCGAACGCACGGGCCACACGCTCACGACCACCGCGCTCGTCCACGAGGCGTACCTGCGCCTCTCCAACGCCACGCAGCTCCCGGACGACAACCGCGCGTTGTTCCTCGCAGCCGCGGCCAACACGATGCGCCGCGTCCTCGTGGACTACGCACGCGCGCGCAGCACCCGCAAGCGCGAAGGGGTCAAGCAACTGGTCGAGCTGAACGAGGCGCTCGACCTCGTGGACACCGACAGCGAACACCTGGTGGCCCTCGACGAGGCGCTGCAGGCACTGCAGCTCTCCTCGCCGCGGCTCGTGAAGCTGGTCGAGTGCCGCTTCTTCATCGGGTTGTCGGAGGAAGAAACCGCCACCGTGCTCGGGACGAGTGTACGCACGGTGCGGCGCGACTGGGTGAAGGCCAAGGGGTGGCTGGCCGCAGCATTGCGTTAGTCCAGCGCTCTCACCTCGAAACCGCGGATGTTCCGCCGCGGCGCCCTCAGGGCGCCTTGGCCAACGATTCCGCCTGCGCCGCCTGTCGCGCATAGGCCGGCAGCGCGCGGTATCGCGCCAAGGCCTCGTTGGACAGGGCTCGCACCTCCGCGGCCCGTGCACTGTCCGGAACGGCGCCCCGACGTGCCTGCACGATGCGCGCGAGCAGCATCGCGGCGTCGGCGACTCCCACGTCGCGCGCCGTCAGGTTCTTTCGCAAGCGATCGAGCACCGGACGCAACGCGCGTTCCGCCTCGTCCACGCGGCCCGCCGCCCACAACACCTCCGACCGCGCGACACCATACTCCGCCGGCGGCACCCCACCGGGCTCACGCGCCTCAACCGTCGCGGCGGCACTGTCCAGCGCCACCAGCGCTTCCGGGAATCGGCGTTGCGCGCCTAACGACTTGCCCAGCCAGATCCACGCGGTCGTCGCCGTCGCGCTCGTGGCCGCCGACGCCGCCCGCAGGTGGCCCAGCGACGCGCGATACACCGATTCCGCCGCCACCGCGCGACCCGACAGGTACCGCGCCCGACCAATGTTATTCAGCGGAATGAGCGACAGCGGATGCCGCGGGCCGTGCAACCGCAGCCCCATCGCGTGGGCACGCACGAAGCCGGACTCTGCCGCCGCGAGGTCCCCCAGCCGCAGTCGCGTGAACGCTAGGTTGCTCTCGGCGATCAGCACGCGGTCGTGCCCCTCGGGGTTCACGCGCTGCAACGCCGGCAGGAGGATCTCCTGCAGCGCACGCGCACTGTCCAGCGCCCATTGCGCCGACAGGAGGTTCGCGCGGTTGCCTAACGCC
>JAEUJK010000054.1 GCA_016794735.1 Gemmatimonadota bacterium
CATCGCGGACGGCAAACTCGCGAAAGCGCTGGTCGACCACGAAGTTGGTGTTCGGGAGTGCACGCGCTTCGTCCTCGATCCAGAACGGCTGGATCTTCGTGCCGACAAATGCATCGGCGAACACTTCCTCGCTGTTCGCGAAACCGGTCCAGGTCTTTCCCTCGACGAGGAGCGAGCCATCACCGAGTCGAGTCTCGAGCAGGAGGCAGGTACCGTGGCAGACGAGGGCCACGACCTTGCCAGCCTCGTAGAATCGCGCAACCAGCGACTGCATCTCGCGATGTCCGCGAAAGGTCACCATCGGCGACTGCCCGCCGGCGACGAACAGGGCATCGTAGGCGGTCACGTCCACATCGGCGATGGAGCGCGTGTCCTCGAGCAGGGCGGCGTGGGCGGCGGAGTGCTTGAAGCCGAGCGAGAGGACGTCGTGCGCCGAGTAGCCGCTCGCGTCCTCGGGATCGGACCAGGTGTCGGCGACCAGCGCGCCGCCGGCGGGACTGCGGATCTCGACCTCGTACCCGGCCTCGGTGAAGGTCCACCATGGGTGGGTGAGTTCGGCCCACCAGAACCCGACGGGCCACCCGGTCACGGGTGAGGTGCCGGGGTTGGCGGCGACGACCAACACGCGGCGGGGACGATCAGGCGTGGTACGGTTGATGTTGGCACCCATGGCAAGGCTCCTGTTCGTGGCGTGCGATGGAGCGTAGGCTTCCGGGCGCGGGTGCGGCAGTATGCACCTTTCGGGATGATACTTACCAAACAGAGAGTGTATGCCCGAGTTCACCTTCGAGGGGGACGTCTACCAGAACCCGGTGGAGCTGGCGATGCATGTGATGGGCGGCAAGTGGAAGATGCCGATCCTCTGGCGGCTGCAGCGACGGACCTGGCGGTACAACGAGCTGCACCGGGACCTCAAGCGGGTCTCGCACAAGATGCTCACCCAGCAGTTGCGTGAGCTGGAGGAGGCCGGGCTGCTGACGCGCACGGTGCATCCGGTGGTGCCGCCGCATGTGGACTACGCGATCACCGACCTCGGCCAGTCGGCGATGCCGGCGATCGAGGCACTGCGGCAGTGGGGCATGCGCTACCGCGCCGCGCGCGATCGGCGGCGTTAGGCGGTCGCGGATCCTTGTCGCGAATCAGGCACCGAGGCCGACCCGCACGGCGCGGCCCGGGCGGGCGTCGGCCACCAGCGCACCATCGCGCACGACGGATGTCCCGTGCACGAGCACGTGGCGCATCCCGACCGAAGGCGCGGCCGGATGTGTGTAGTCGGCCCGGTCGATCACCGTCGCTGCATCGAACACCACGATGTCGGCATCGGCCCCGGGCACCAACCGGCCCTTGCGGCGCATCGCGCGCACCCGCCCCTCGAGGATCTGCGCCGGGTGGAGCGTCATCTTGCGGATGGCCTCCGGCAGCGTGAGGGCCTGCCGCTCGCGGGCATACCGCCCCAACACGCGGCAGAAGGTGCCTGACGAGCGGGGATGCCCGCGCCCGTTGGTCAGCTCGCCGTCGCTGATAATGGCCGTCAGCGGGTGCGCGACGGCGGCCGTCACGTCCTCCTCGCGCATCATGTGGATGACGACCGATCCTCCGGTGGCGCGGTAACGGGCGAAGGTGGCCTCGGTGAGCCGTTCGCCCGTCTCTGCCCATTCGAGGTCGCCATGGGAGATCTCGAATCGCTCCTGCCACCCCGGGTCGAAGACCGCGGTCTCGATGCGGGTCATCGCAGCGGTGTAGGGGTGTGTGTCGCAGGTGACGCGAACGCCGCGGGCCCGTGCGCCCTCCACGAGGCGCAACGCCTCGCGCACCAGGCGCGCCGTGTTGCTGGTGATGTGTTCGATGTGCACGTGGGCGCCGGTCGCCGCCGCGGCCGCAATGAGCTCCTCGACGCCGGCGAGGCCGTCGGGCTCGACCGTCCCCGCGTACCGCTGGTGGACCCCACACATCGCGCCGGCCTCCGCGGCCGCACGGAACAGTGCGAGGAGCTCCAACCGTGACGTGCCGGGAACGTACTGCACCCCGAAGCCGACGCTCAGCGCCCCATCCCGGAGCCCCTGGGCGACGCGCGCCACGATCTCCTGCTGCTGGCGCTCGTTGGGGGGTCGCTTGGCTGCCTCGAGGTCGAGCTGCTGGTTGAAGCCCGTGGTCGGGCGCCCGCTCATCACCAGGTTCCGCACGGCGATGTGCCCCACACATGCGCCATAGTTCAGCAGGCGCTGCCCTTCGCGTGCCGCGTACCACGCCGGGATGTCCGCCGGTCCTGTCTCGAGTTCCAGCGCGGTGGTTACCCCGTCCATGGCCTGCGCCCGGTTGTTCTCGAGGTCCTGTCCATGGGCATGCAGGTCAATGAACCCCGGCGCCACCACCAACCCTCGGGCGTCGATGGTGCGTGCCGCCCGTAACGGGGTGCGACTGACCGCGGCCACGCGTCCCGCGCGAATCCCCACGTCGGCGATGGCATCGAGCCGCGTCGACGGATCGATCACGCGCCCGCGAGCGATGACGAGGTCGAAAGCCGCCGGTTGGGCGCCGAGTCGCGCACCGGTCCCGAGGACGATGGCGTTGGCCAGGAAGTCGCGTCGCTTCATGGGGGAGTCCGAGGTCAGCGACGGCGCTCGCGTTGTCGCGCGGCCGCGAGTCGAGGGGCGAGGGGCAGGGACGCCCCATCGGATGCGGTGGCGTCGCACCCGTACAAGGCGCGATGCCAAATGACTGACAGCATGTGCGCGAGCTGGGTATCACCCGGCGCCACGGTGGCGGCGAGCTTGCGCACGTGCGGATCGGGGTCGGCGAAGAGCTTGCGCGTGACCTCGTCGACCAAACCCCCAAGGGCGTGGGCGATGAGCTGGATCGCAGGCTCTTCGGCCGCGGCGGTGGGGTAGCGGCGGATGACGCTGCGCGCGATCCGTTCGTACCAGAGGTGGCTGGCACGCCGGAAGATGCGGGCAAAGGCCGGGACTTCCTCCGAGAACTGGAGGAGGCAGCGCATGAGGCCGGCGTTCTCCCGGGCAAGCGCGATCCAGCGTTGGTTTGCCGAGAGGATTGCCTCGTACGGGGTGGCGCCGTCGCCCTCGGGTTCGCGGGTGAGGAAGCGGTCGAGGAACTCCTGGAGGACGTCCGCCGTGAGGGCCTCCTTGTTCTCGAAGTAGAGGTAGAGCACAGGTGGTGAGATCGCTGCGCGTTCGCAGATCTCCGCGACCTTGAGGTCGCGGTAGCCGACTTCATTGAGCAACTCGACGGTGACAAGGCGGATCCGGTCGCGCGTCCGTTCGCCCTTGCTGCGAGTCAGCTCGGCGTCCTGGCGCTCGGCCACCCACTCCGCAAAGCGGACGGAAGCGACGGACGTGGCCGTGGCCCCAGCCCGTGGTCGTGACCGGCGCGTGCGGGAAGTCGAAGCGGGTGTCGGAGGCACGGCGGCGTGAGCGAGGGGGTCCCGGATACTAATGCCAACCAGCACCCCATGGTGCAGCAGGGGACGCCCCGGGAAAACTAGGGAGTACTAGCTTTCCCGGACGTGGCGCGGCAAGAGCGACGGGATCGCGGTCCCCCGACGGTGCGGGCGGGTGGTGACCGAGGGTTGGTCGGCGCGCGAAGTCGGTCAGGAGGCGAGCGCAAGGGCGGCGATGCCCTTGCCGAGCGTGAACGTCGAGCCGACGGCGCTCACGAGCGCCGTCCGACGCGTCAGTCCGGTGAGGTCGCGAAGGCGGTACGTCGCCTCGATCCCCGTACAATGGCCGGCGAGCAGGTGGGCGATCCCGACGGCCTTGAGCTGTGCAGCGGTCCACGCCAGTTGCTCGTCGGTGGCGCGAAACAGGTGG
>JAEUJK010000672.1 GCA_016794735.1 Gemmatimonadota bacterium
GCCATCGGGGAGTCGGAGCCGCTCCAGCGACGACACGGCGGCGCGCTCCCACTCCACCAAGGCAGCGTCCGTCCCTGGCTCCAGGCTGGCCATCACCGGGTGGATCTCGCGCAGTGCGTCGACCCAACATGCGGCGACGTACGAGGTCACCGAGCCCCCGCCGAGTGGCCCCATCTCGATCCACCCGTGGCCGACACCATCGTTCTCCGGCAATCCGTCGTTGTCGCGGTCGCAGGACCGGACGAACGCGAGGGCGCGACGCACGGAGGGCCACCAGGCGCGCACGGTCTCCACGTCGCCGGTGTACCTCGCATACCGGCCAACCGCCCGCACGAACAGCGGGGTCGCATCGGCGGCATCGTAGTGCACGACACCGCTCATCGAGATCTCGTGTGCGACCTTCCCGGTCATATCCGCGGTCGCCACCAGCAGAGCGATGGCCTCTCGTGCCTCCTCGAACATCCCCAGCGCGAGGAGGGCGTCGACCGTCCAGCACGCATCCCGGCCGAAGAACCACGCATACCCGGGCCGCGAGCGATTCCATCCGGGTCGGGAGGAGGCGTACCCGGCGACCAGCCCGCGTCGGCCAGACAGTGTCTGCGTGAGGAAGTTCGCGAGGCGCGTTCGCGCCCACTCCATCGCGCCCTCGAACGCAGCGTCGGGGTGATTCCACACCACGCTTCGTCCACTGACCGAGGCGACGCGGGCCGCGGCGCCTGTGAGTGCGTCGGACGGCAGCGCGATGGGCGAGAAGCCGTCACCCGCGGTCGCCCGGATCGCCATCCGAAGGGCGGTGCCTGGCCGGGCAATGACCCGCACCAACGGCGCCTCATCATCCCCCACGACCTCCAGGAGATCGAGCCCGTCCACCGTGATGCTTACGCGGTGTTGTCCATCGCTCCCGCTCACGAGGATCGAGCCTGCGGCCCCCTGCGCGCGCGACTCGATGCGCAGCGGTCGCAACACGCCCTCGGGCATGGGCCAGGCGAGGCGGAGCGGGACACGGAACTCCACCGCCACAGCGTCCGAGGTGATGGCCTCCGGTGCAACCTCGTAGTACCAGGTCGGCGCGTCCACCGCGCCGAACAGGGTCTCGCGCCAGCGAATGCCGGCCGCATCGAGGAGCTGGCGCTGGACATGGATCCCGCTGACCTCCGTGGCCACCGTCGTGAGTTCACCGGCAGGCGTCGCCAGGCTGAACCCAGCGTCGACGATGCACAGCGGGTGAAGCCAGACCTCGCGCGGCCCACGCACGGCGTCGCCGGTGGCCAGGCCATGCGCGCTGCCTAACGTCCATGGGGATGGCGTGGTGGCATCCGTGCGGCTGCGGGGCGACACCACCACCTCGCGATCGAGGGGTGGCAGGGGGCGTGGAGCCGGCACCGGCACCACGGACGCGTGGTGTCCGCTGGCGCCGGGCCACCAACGCCGCACGCGTGCGCTCCAGGCGGCAGTGAGCAGGTTGCGCAGCACCACGTCGCGCTGGGCGTTCAGCAACGCGTCGCCACTCGTCAGGCAGAGGTGCGATCCCACGCACCGAATGGCGCCGGTGGCGACTTCGTATTCCCACGCGACCGCTTCGTCGGCATCGAGGTGGACATACGAGCGATCCACGGCGATCACACCCGCCGCCGGCCACCGGGGACGCACGAACCGCGAGCCCGCGACGACGTCACCTTCGCGCGCCATCCAGGTGAAGGTCCCTTGGGCGAGTCCATCGAGGAGTGGGTGCGCCCCGTATGCCTGCAGTCCGCGAATGTGCGGATAGCCGGGCCATTCCCTGAAGGCGTCGGGCCAGCGCGGATCGTCGGCATGGCGCCAGGTGAGCGGCCCCCACGTGTCGGGGGCGGGGCCGGGGGCACCGAGCGCCTGGGCGATCGGTGTCGCCAGCAGGGTGAGCGCCACCACGCCGCCGTGCCGCAGATGGTTCGCCAGGCCCTCACGAAGGGGGGACGGGAGGACCGGCACGCGCCTCCCCGCGTGGACCCAGCACACCGTGGTTGGGTCGACCTGCCACGTGGCCCCGATCGGCTCCACCTCGATCGCGCGGTCACGGCACCACGTCGCCGCCGCAGCCGCTTCGGCATCGTCGGGGGCGCTCCACACGGCGACCCGCACAGGCCTAACGAGGAAAGACGATGGGCTCCCCGATCCGCCCCAGGTGCGTGGCATCACCCAGGGTCGCGGTGACCAGGCCACCCTCCCCCAGCACCGAGAGTTCACGTCCATCGATGCGCAGCCCGGTCAGCGCAAACGACTCCAGCGCGCAAGGCAGCGGGTCGATGGTCACTGCGGTGGCCGAGACACGGACGCCGGCAACGTACTGGATGATGAGGTCCACCACCCACGAGTGCTGGTAGTCGTCGATGCCCCGATACACGGAGGCCGCGCCGGTATGCGGGTTGTAGTGCTCGTAGCAGTTCGGCCGTTCCAGGTCGCCGTCATGGAACATCATGTGGACGAAACGCTGGAGCAGGTGCGCCGCCGCGGCCCGCAGCTCCGGACGGTCCGGGGTAGCCCACCGGCCGAGCGCCTCCACCAGGTGGCTGTTCGTCATCGGCCACACGCGGCCATTCCAGGGACAGACGTGGCGCTTCCCCTTCCATTCCGCGGTCGCCGAGAACAGGGGATCCTCGAGCGACGACGAAGGCACGGGGTAGTTTGTCCAGAAACGCGCCGGGTCGAGCAGGTTCGCCATGAGCCCCGGCAGGTGTTCCTCGGTCGCCAGGTCCGTGAAGTAGGGATAGAAGCAGACTGCGGCGGCCACCTCCGTCCGCTGGCCGGTGCGCGGGTCCACGTCCGAGAACATCCCGCGGGCCGGGCTCCACATGCGCTCACGCACGGCGCGCGCGGTGCGGGCGGCGTAGCCACCCCAGTGCCGGGCTTCGCCGGGTTGTCCCACCCTCGGCGCGAGCCGCTCGAGCGCGCGGAAGAGGGCGTACGCATAGACGGTGACGTCGATCCCTTTCAGGCGGATCCGGTTCTCCCATCCATAGGAATCCGCGCCGGGATCCACCGCCTGGTACCGGGACATGTACTCCTGCCCGGTCTCGTATTGGTCGACCACGTCGAACATCCCGGTCGCGTCGCGATCGCGGGTGGACACGAGCCACTCGGCGTGCGCGGAGAGCGAGGGATAGAGCTGTGCCGCGAAGTCATCATCCGGGCGCAGCGCATCGAGTGACTCGAAGGCGTCGCCCCAGTTGGCGTGGTAGAAATCCGTTCCCTGCAGGTGGTTCACGTAGATGCGGCCGTGCAACGCACCGTTGGGCTTCTGGTGGTCGAAGATGGTGCGGAGCACCCCCTGGGCATGCCCGGGGTCCTCGCGCCACCGCAACTCCCGCACGTGGCATTGCGCGCTGTAGGTGATCGGCATGTGGAAGAAGCCGATCCCCTCGCACACGGTGGGCCACTGGTAGTTCCCCGCCTCGCCCTGGATGCTGTTGAGGAAGAGCCCGTACCAGCGGTAGTAGTAGTACCGCTCGAGGTACGGATCGGAGCAGCGGAACTGCGGGACCGAATCGAAGAACTCGCGCCAGCGCCGCCGCGTGGCGCGCGCAAGCGAGGGCGCGGTCGGTGCACGCGACGGCACGATCACCGGGACGGACGACGGGGTCGGGCCACCGCCCTGCCGGATCGCCGCGATGCCTAACGGCGTCGCCTTGCGCCCGGGATGCCGGGTGTCCTCCTGTGGACGCACGCGCATGGCAAAGCCGACCTGGCGTTCGGCCACCGGGGCCGCCACCCGCGCGTGCACCGCCCCGTACAGGAAGCCGTCGGTCGTGATCCCCTCCAGCCGGACGCGCGACGGGAGCCGGTCGCCCTCCCAGAGCTCACCAAACGGCGTGAAGCGGTAATGCGGCTGCAGCGCGCTGCGCTCCGACAGCGTCGCCGACCAGCTCGTGGCCTCCCCGAGCACGGCGAGTTCGCAGCGCAGGTCCATCGGAACCTCGCGACGATCGGAGACGCGTCGCGTGAAGCCGAGCGAGCCATCGAAGGTCGTGGCGGCGACATCGAGGCCGCGCGTGTCCTGCACGGTCCACGCGACCGCGTTGAGCACCGTCGTCCCCGCCCCTTCCACCGTCCATTCCGAGGCGAAGATCCCGCGGGGGTGCACCGAACGCACCTCCCGGGCCGTGATCCCATCCCCGAGGTCCCACGTGACCGTGAGTTCTGCGGGCGTCCACCGACGACTCACCTGGCGCTGCGGCCGCTCACGTCCGTCGGCATCGAGCCAGGTCACCGTGAACAGCGGACCGACCTGGTACTGGTAGACCGTGCCCTCATCCCAGAAGCCCGGCGCATCGAGCCACGCCGGGAACGGCGGGGCGAAGATGATCCCATCGCCACAGCCGAGGAACCACTTGTCCTGACGCGCCAGCAGCTCGATGCGGTCGCTCACGCGAGCTTCGCGATCTCAGCCAGCAACTCCGTGTGCTCGCGCCGCGTCCCCGGGGTCTCTTCCACAAACCGCCAGCGGATCACCCCTTCCTTGTCGATCAGCACGTACCCCCGGTTCGAGAACCCGGCGTCGCCGAACAACGTGCCGTAGGCCGCCGAGACCTCCCGGTGGAAGTCCGAGAGGAGCGTCACCTGCATTCCGTGCTTGGCCTTGAACTCGCGGAGCGCATGGGGAGAGTCGACCGAGATCGGGAACACCTCGAGGTCGTGGCGGGCGAACGCATCCCAGTGATCACGCATCTCGCAGAACTCCTCGGTGCACACCCGCGAGAAGGCGAACGGGAAGAAGGCGAGCAGGACGTGCTTCTGCCCGCGAAGGGAGGACAGGGTGACCGGGGTATCCGCGGTCGACCGGAGGGTGAAATCGGGAGCGAGGTCCCCGGCCACGGGGACGCCCCCGGGTGCGATTGTGGTCATGCGCCGAAATGGTGTTGTGTCGACCGAGCCGCCAGGGCGGCTACGACTGGCGCCTGGCCCCCACGTGGGAACCAGGCGCCTCGGGAATGGAGCGGACCGGGATCGAACCGGCGACCCCCTGGTTGCAAACCAGGTGCTCTCCCAGCTGAGCTACCGCCCCGAACGCGCCGAAAGGTAATGCCTGCCCCCCCGTCGGGGCACGTTCCGACGGCGTCGGGGATTACCTACTGGAATGGATGCCTCCGGGCCCCAACTTCCAGTCAAACCGCACCCTCGCAGTCCCCATGACCTCCGTGACCCTCCGCTGCCAGTTCTGCCAGACGTGGAACCGTGTCGACGCCAGCCGTGCCACCGAACGCCCCAAGTGCGGTCAGTGCGGCCGGTTCCTGCTGATCGACCGGCCGTTCACCCTCTTCGAGGACACCTTCGGGCGAACCATCGCCGAGGCGGAGGTGCCGGTGTTCGTCGACTTCTACGCAGATTGGTGTGGGCCGTGCAAGATGATGGCTCCGGCCGTGGATGAACTCGCGGCCCGGAACGCGGGGACGGCACTGGTGGCCAAGCTCAACACCGATCACGCCCCACAAACCAGCCAGTCGTTCGACATTCGCGGCATCCCGACCGTGATCGTGTTCAAGGGTGGCAAGGAAGTGGCACGACAGAGCGGCGCCATGCCGTTGGCCGCGCTCCAGCAACTCCTGGATCAGGCGCGCGCGACCGGTTCAGACGGCAAGCGTACGGCGTGACCCGTCGCGCGTCGGCGCTCGCGCGGTAGCTTCCCCGAAAGCTCGCCGACCACCTTCACGCTGCGCCCTGCGGGGTGCCTGTTCGCGCATGGCCACACAAGCCGACGTCCGCCGGATCGCACGGAGCCTCGATGGCACGGTCGAGGAGCAGGATCGATTTGCGTTCGGGGTGCCGGCCAAGGGCAAGGTGAAGAGCTACGCCTGGGTGTGGCTCGAGCGGATCGACCCGAAGAAGGCCCGCGTCCCCAATCCCAAGGTGCTGGCCCTGCGGGTGCGGAACCTCGAGGTGAAACAACTCATGCTGGCCGCCGAGCCGGACAAGTTCTTCACCGAGCCGCACTACAACGGGTATCCGGCGGTCCTGCTCCGACTGGCCACGGTCCGCGTGCCCGAGCTGCGCACGCTCCTGCGGGAGGCCTGGGAGGTCACCACCCCCGCGCCCGCCCGCGCATCGCGCAAGGGCTCGCGCGCCTAACGACGCTCACCCCGGCCCGCGTCTCCTGGCGACGGCGAGGGTGCAGCCCCACCCGTTGAGTGAGGCCAATCGCCGGGCTCGCCCCGCCCCCCGCCCCACCGACGGGCAACGGCGGTAACTTACGGCGCGTGCCCTTCTCCCCCTCCACCCCCGGGAGCCCATGTCCGATCGACGCAACTTCCTCACCCGCTTTTCTGCAGCCGTTGGTGCCTTTGGTGCGGCGATGGCCGCTTCCCCGGCATCGCTCCCCGCGCAGGAACCCCGCCGCTGGACCCCGGAGCGCCATCCGCAGGATGATTGGCTCGATGCCCTTCCGGGCAAGCATCGCTTCTTCTTCGACAGCACGACGGCGAACGGGGCCGGCGACGCCATCACCTTCACGACCAACTACCTCACCGCGAACCGCAGCGGGTACAACCTCACGGATGCCGATCACGCGATCGTGATCTGCCTGCGCCACTGGTCGACGCCGTTCGCCTGGAACGACGCGATGTGGGCGAAGTACGGCGCACCGATTTCCGAGCGGATCAAGTTCGTCGATCCCAAGACCAACGAGCCACCGAAGATCAACGTGTACCAGTCCACCGCCTACGGGATGCAACTGCCCAACCGCGGTACGACGCTCGACGCGTTGATCAAGCGCGGGGTGCACTTCGCGGTATGCGACATGGCGACCCGCGCCTACTCCGGGCTGATCGCCAGCGCCCTCAAGCTGCAGGCCAACGACGTCTACGAGGACGTGAAGGCCAACTCGATCGCGAACGCACACTACATGGCGGCAGGGATCGTGGCCGTGAACCGGGCGCAGGAGAAGGGATACGCGCTCGCGTGGATGGCATAGCACACGGCAGACGGCCGACGGCAGACCATGGGGCCGCGCGCGGCCGGCATCAGTCAACCGGGGAAACGAAGGAGGGGCGTCGAATCGACGCCCCTCTTCGTTTTCAGCTGCGATTTCTTCCGCGGGCTACTCGTGCGCCGGCAGCGGCTCCATCGTCCGCGGATCCACCGGGACCTGCACTTCGTCACGGTGCTTCGACGTCATGAGCACGACCCGCATGCGAGGGAAGGCATCCATGAACTGCATGTACGACCAGCCCCAGAGGCCAAGGAAGCCGAGCGTGGTGCCGACTTCGTAGAGGCCAAACGGGATCGTCGTCGCGTCGAGGTGCGCGTTCGGGTAGATCTCGAGGTACCGATGCATCCAGATGCCGAGCATCGACGAGAAGGCGAACAGCGCCATCGTCGGCGTGAACAGCTTCGGGAACTTGCCCATCAACCCGAAGAACGGCGCCGCGAACACCATCAGCGCGACGGACACGGCCATCTTCACCCACGGGGCGGTCATGCGGAGGCGGAGGTAGTGCGTCTCCTCGCCCATGTTCCCGTACCAGATCACGAGGTACTGCGAGAACGTGAGGTAGCCCCAGAACGCGGTGAAGGCAAAACACAGCTTGCCGACGTCGTGGAAGTGCGACTCGCCGATCACATCACCCGCGCGCATGAAGTTCCGCCAGCCGCGGATGAGCAGCGAGAACACCATCAGGTTGACCAGCCAGCCGCCCATGAACACCTGCCAGCCGTACATCGTCGACTGGAAGTGGAAGTCCATCGACATCGACAGGTCCCAGGCCAGCATGCTCCAGCCGAAGCCGAAGACCAGCGCGAGGTAGACCGCGAGCTTGCCCTGCAGCGAGTGCGTGGAGTGGATCTCGCGACGCTCCTCGCCAAACCCGGCACGCATCCCGTCACGAATCCCCTTCGCCCAGCTCGCCCCCCACTCCGGCACGAGGCCGACGTCCAGCCGCACCGAGGTGCGGATATACCAGATGGAGAGCGCGGTGATGATCGCGAACACCGCGATCACGCGCGCGGTCCAGAAGCCCGGGCTCAGCCACAGGGCCTTCTCGGGCACGGCGATGTGTTCATGGGTCCACGGGAAGATGTGTCCCTTCCCGAAGAACACCGTGACCAGCAGCAGCACGAAGGCAATCGGCAACCAGGCAACCCAGCCTTCCATGAGGCGGATGACCGACCGGGACCAACGCGCCGTGGTGATGCGCTGCACGGCCGAGAACATCACCGCAGCGGATGCCGGGATGGTGAAGAAGAGCCAGTTGACGTGGAACGCCTGCCAGGCGCGATCCTCGCCCATCGCCGCGCCGGCGATGAACGTCCCGAACCCGACCACGGCCAGGACGATGGCGATCGTCTTGAGGCGGGCCGGGATCGGCGCGCCTTGGATCATGCGCACGATCTCGTCGCGCGACGGCGTGTGTCCGTGATGTGCGCTCATCAGTGCGCTCCCTGCGGCGCGGCCGCGTTGCTGTCCGACGGAGCCGGCGCGGCCGGCCTGGGGGCACCCGCGTGCGGCGCCCAACGATTCGGCCCGAGGCGCGTCGCCCCCGGCACCTTGTCACCGGTGACTCCCGGCAACGCGAGGGGACCGGTCTCGAACGCCACACCGGCCGCCTGTCCCTGGAGCGCGCGGACGTAGTTCACGACATCCCAGCGATCCATTTCCTCGATGCGGTTGTACGGCGGCATCGCCCCGCGGCCGTTGCGCATGATGGCGAAGATGTAGCCATCGGAACGTCCCTTGGCCGCATCGGACGTCAACGGCATCGGGATCATCCCATACTTCGCCGCCGTGCCGTCCCCCGCACCGGCCTGGCCATGGCAGACGGCGCAGTTGATCTGGTAGTACTTGCGGCCATTGGCGAGCGACGCAGCGCTCATCGCGGTCGGGTTGCTCGCGAGGGCCGCGACCGAGTCGAGCGTCGCCGGCATCCCCATGTACGACACCTGGAGCGCGGAGACCGCCGTGCCGTTCGTCGGCACCGAACCCTGCGGCGCGCCGCGCACCTTGAGGATGCTGTCGCTCTCCCAGGTGGTCACCATCGGCGTGCGCTTGAAGTCCGTGAACCACTCGCACGCGCCCAGGGTCAGCAACAACGCGGGGGCGAGCCGGCGCACCAGCTGCCGTCCGCCGGCAACCGCCGGCTGCTTCGTGGACTTAGCTCTCACCGCGCACCTCCACGGCCCCGTGCTGCCGCAGCTTGGCTTCGAGGTCGCGCAGCCGCTCCGGTGCGGCCTGCACGAAGATCCCGTAGTCGCCGTTGGTGAACCGGGGATCGAATCCGACGGTCATCGTGATCTTGGGGATACGCGAGTTGATGAACATGGCCGCCACCGTCGACAACGCGCCGACGAGCACCATGACCTCGAACCCGATGATGGTGTACGGGATCCAGCTCGCGATGGCCTTGCCGCCCACCACGAGGGGCCAGTACTCGGAGGTCCAGATCGCGGCCCAGTACCCGAACGTCACACCCAGCAGGCCGCCAATGAGGGTGAAGCGCCGCACCGGGCTCATGGGCGGCTTGAGCGCATGCTCGATCTCGTGCCGCGGAGCCGGCGTGTAGACCGTGAAGGTCTCGACCTTGTCGTGCTTGAGCGACTCGATGGCGTCACAGAGCGCATCGAGCTGCGGGAAGATGGCCACCAATCCCTGGCGCATTAGTGATGCCCTCCGTGTTCACCCGCATGCCGCATCTTGGGCGGAACGATCTCCTTGACCTCGGCGATCGCCACGACCGGCAGCTGCTTGATGAAGAGCAGGAACCACATGAAGAACCAGCCGAACGACCCCACGAGGATCGACGTATCGACCCAGCTCGGCAGGTAGCTCGACCACTGCCACGGCTCGAATTCATGCGAGAGCGACGGCACGATGATGACGAAGCGCTCGTACCACATCCCCAGGTTGATGAAGATCGAGAGGATGAAGAGCCACGTCGGGTTGCGCCGCAGCTTCTGCGAGAAGAGCGACAGCGGGAAGATCATGTTGCAGGTGAGCATGATCCACGCCGCCCACCACCACTGCCCGAAGACGCGATTCCAGAAGTAGTCCTGCTCGTACATGTTGCCGCTGTACCAGGCCACCCAGAACTCGATGAGGTAGGCGCAGCCCACGACCATCGAGGTGAAGAGGCAGAGCTTCGCGGCCGCGTCGAGGTGGTTGATCGTGACGTAGTGCTCGAGGCGGAAGAACTTCCGGATGGGGATAATGATCGTGAACACCATCCCGATGCCCGAGAAGATGGCGCCGGCGACGAAGTACGGCGGGAAGATCGTCGCGTGCCAGCCCGGGGTGAGCGCCATGGCGAAGTCGAACGACACGACCGAGTGCACCGACAACACCAGCGGCGTGGAGAAGGCCGCGAGGAACAGGTACATCCGGGTGAAGTGCCGCCACTCCGGCTCCGAGTTGCGCCAGCCGAGCGACATCACCGCCAGGATCCGCTTGCGCACCGGGTTCGTCTCGCGGTCACGCAGCACCGCGATGTCCGGGATCAAGCCGACGTAGAGGAACGTGGC
>JAEUJK010000718.1 GCA_016794735.1 Gemmatimonadota bacterium
GGGAAGTACGCATCGAACGCCTCGAAGTACTCGTGCGTCATCCCCGGGCCGCCGTGCAGGAGCAACAACTTGATCGTCGGGTTGTTCCCCGTGCGCTTCGTCCAGACCTTGAACGTGCCCTTGGGCGTCGTGACCGGGATCATTCGCACCCCGCCGGTGAGCGTATCGGTGCGCCCGGACCGCTCGAAGTAGTTCGCGGCCTGGCGCGCGGGCGCCTCCGCGGTGCACGCCGTGAGGATGATGGTCGCACCGAGGGCGGCAAGACGCAGGGCTGGGGCTGGAGCGCGCATGAGGTAAGGTCAGGGGTCAGGCTCGAAGCTGCGCCAACTTCGCCACATCGCAAGCGGTCTCCGCACCCGGCCGGCGCAGCGGACCCTGCGCGACGAAATTCGCGAGCAACTCCCGGCCCGCCTCGCTCAGGATCGATTCCGGGTGGAACTGCACCCCCTCGATCGGGAGTTCGCGATGGCGCACCCCCATGATCTCGCCATCGTCGGTCCACGCCGTGACCTCGAGGCATTCTGGCACGGCGTCTCGCGACACCGCGAGCGAGTGATAACGGGTTGCACGCAGCGGGTTGGGGAGGCCGGCGAAGACACCGCGCCCATGGTGCCGCACGGCTGACGTTTTGCCGTGCATCACGTGACGGGCCCGCACGACGCGCCCGCCGAACGCTTCGCCGATTGCCTGGTGCCCGAGGCACACGCCGAGGATGGGGACCTCACCGGCGAGCTGGCGTATGGCATCGAGCGAGACGCCAGCCGATGACGGATCGCCGGGACCGGGGGAAATCACGAGGTGCGTGGGGCGCATGGCTGCGAGGTGGGCCACATCCGTCTCGTCGTTCCGCACCACCTGAACCTCCGCGCCATCCTCGGCCAGCAGCTGCACGAGGTTCCACGTGAAGGAATCGTAGTTGTCGATGATGAGGATCACGTGGCGCTCCCGGGAAGGCCGGCATCGGCGAGTTCGGCGGCCCGGAGCAGGGCCTGGGCCTTGATCTGCGTCTCCCGCCACTCGGATTCGGGATCGCTGTCCGCCACGATCCCGGCGGCCGCCTGCACATGCAACTGGCCGCTGGTGACGATCGCCGTCCGGATGGCGATCGCCATGTCCATGTCGCCGCCCACGTCGAGGTATCCCGCGGCGCCCGCGTAGATGCCGCGTCCCTCGGTCTCGAGGTCGTCGATCACCTCCATCGCGCGCACCTTCGGTGCCCCCGTGACCGTCCCGGCGGGGAAGGTCGCGCGGAGCACATCAATCGCATCGTGGCCGGGCCGCAGCCGACCCTCGACGTTCGACACGATGTGCATCACGTGGGAGTAACGCTCGATCACCATCTGGTCGGTCACGGCCACGGTGCCGGGCCGGGCGATGCGGCCGACGTCGTTGCGACCGAGGTCGATCAGCATCACGTGTTCGGCGCGTTCCTTCTCATCCGCGAGCAGCTCGGCGGCGAGCGCGGCATCCTCCTCCAGTGTCGCGCCCCGGCGTCGCGTGCCTGCGATTGGGCGCACGGTCACGCGATCGCCCTCCGTGCGCACCAGGATCTCCGGCGAGGCGCTCACGACGTGGTGATCGCCAAAGTCGAAGTACATCATGTAGGGCGAGGGATTCAGGCGGCGCAGCGCGCGGTACAGCGCGAGGGGTGATGCCTCGAATCGCCGTGAGAAACGCTGCGCCAGCTGGACCTGCATGAGCTCGCCGGCGGCAATCAGTGCTTTCGCGTGTCGCACCCGCTCGAGGTAAGTGCCGTGCGGGGTGGCGACGACCACGTCGTGGCTCGGGGCGGGTGCGTGTACGGGGGCCTCCACCGGCCCGGCGAGACGCCGTTCCAGGTCGTCGAGCTGGCGGTCGGCGGCCTGCAATGCATCAGTGGAGTCCGCGTCGTGATGCACCACGAGGGTGACCGTGCCGCGCAGGTTGTCCACGACCGCCACGGCATCGCAGGCGAGAAAGAGCGCGTCGGGGGTACCGGCGGGCGTCGGCTTGCGCGGTCGACGATCCAGGCGCGGCTCTACGCAGCGCGCCGTGTCATACCCGAGGTATCCGACGAGTCCGCCGGCGAAGCGGGGCAGGTCGGGATGGGGCGTCGGTTGGTGGCGGGCGATGTACTCCCGGAGGAACGCCAGCGGATCTGGTGAGGTCCGCTCCTCGACGACGATGTCGCCTGTCACGACCCGGATCTGGTGGGCGCGCACCTCGATCCGTGTGGCGGCGGGGAGGCCAATGAACGAATAGCGGGCAAAACGCTCGCCTCCCTGCACGGACTCCAGCAGGAAGGTCCACGGGGCATTCGCGAGCTTGCGATAAACGGCGAGGGGGGTGTCGTGGTCGTTGACCAGGACCCGGGTGCGGGCGACGCGACTGCTGCGCACCGTGTGGTGCGCCGCCATGAGCAGGGACGACATGGGGTGTTCCGGTGGCGGCCGACAACGACCGCGTGCGAGGGGGACGGCGGGGCCCCACGTGGGCCCGCGCGGACGAGAGCGCTAGCGCCAGGGGCGCCAGGCGTCTCCAGTGTTGCGTCGCCAGCTCGCGAAGGTGCGGAACATGATGCCACGGTAATCCCGCGGTCGCCTCGCGGGCAAGTGGGTCCTGACTTCCAGCGCGAGCACGCGGCAAATTGGCGCTCATGCGATATCTCGTCCTCTTCCTGCTGGCTGCGCAGGCTGTCGCCGCGCAGGCGCCAACCTACGACCTGTTGATCACCGGGGGGCGCGTGTACGACGGGACCGGCAACCCGGCGTTTCCTGCCGACGTCGCCGTGCGCGACGGTCGCATCGTGGCCGTCGGTCGCCTGGGCAATGCCCCCGCGCGCCAGCGGATCGATGCCACCGGGAAGGTCGTGATCCCCGGGATCATCGACATCCACTCGCACGCCGACGACGGTTCCTCGCCCGACGGCGGCTTTCGTGATGCCAACGCCAGGCGGCGCGCGGCCCCAAACCTCGTGATGCAGGGCGTCACCACCGTGGTGGTGAACCAGGATGGGCGTTCCCCGCTGCCGATCGCGGAGCAGCGGCGTCGCGTGATGGAGCTGGGGATCGGGCCCAACGCCGCATTGATGGTCGGCCACGGCAGCGTGCGGGGGCAGGTGATGGGTCGCGACGTGCGGCGGCCCGCGCGGGCCGACGAGGTGGAGCGCATGAAGGCCATGGTCCGCCAGGCGATGCTCGATGGCGCGTGGGGCCTCTCGGCGGGGCTCGAATACGCTCCCGGTCGTTGGAGTACGACCGACGAGGTGGTGGCCCTCGCCCGAGAGGTTGCGCCGTTCCATGGTGTGTACATCTCGCATGAACGCAGTGAGGGCCAGGATCCGATGTGGTTCTGGCCGAGCCAGGACAGCGCGGGTCCGCCCACCCTGCTCGATGCGATTCGCGAGACGATCGAGGTCGGTGAGCAGGGCGGGATCCGCGTGGTCGCATCGCACATCAAGACCAAGGGCGCGAACTACTGGGGGAGCAGCGGGGCCGCCATCCAGCTGATCGAACGGGCGCGTGCACGCGGGGTGGATGTGTGGGCCGACCAGTACCCGTACGCGACGAGCGGGACCGACGGCAACACGGTGTTAGTGCCCCAATGGGCCCTCGCGCGCGACGAAGCCCCGATCGATGGTGCCCGCGGGGCGGCCGACTACCCTGCGGCGTTGCGCCGCGTCCTCGCCAACCCCGCCCAGGACGCGCGGCTCCGGCGCGACATTGCGCACGAGATCCAGCGCCGCGGCGGCGCCTCGCAGGTCCTGGTCTTCGAGCATCCGGACACCGGCGTCGTGGGAAAGAGCCTGGCGCAGGTCGCGCAACGCTGGCAGGTGAGCGATGTCGACGCGGCCATTCAGCTGCAGCTGCGCGGGTATCCAGACCGGCCCGGCGGCGGACGCGTCCGCGGCTTCTCCCTCGACGAGCGGGACATCGAGGCCTTTGCGGCCTTGCCCTGGGTGGCCACGGCGTCCGATGCGGGGATCGCCCTGCCGGAGGATGGCCCGGCCACGCACGCGCGGTACTACGGCACCTTCCCTCGCAAGATCCGGCACTACGCGATGACGCGCGGCGTGTTGTCGGTGGAAGACGCGATCCGGTCGATGACCTCGCTCCCGGCGCAGATCATGGGCATGCGCGACCGCGGACAGGTGCGCGAGGGGATGGTGGCGGACCTCGCCGTCCTCGACCTCGCGCGGCTCACCGACAAGGCCACGTTCACCAACCCCCACCAGGTCGCGGAGGGGGTGGAGTGGGTCTTTGTGGGTGGGACAGCGGTGGTGGCGCGTGGGACGCCGACGTGGGCCCTGCCGGGGAAGGTGCTCGCGCCGCCTCGTTAGGTGCCGCCGGCGCCGGCCGCGATACCCGCCCCGTACCCGCGGGCGAGCAGCTTCACGAGTTCGTCATCGTACTCGTAGACGTCCTGGTACCCGCGTAACACCCCGCGCGCGTCGACCGACGCCGTGTGGTAGACCAGGAGGACGGGGATGTGCTCGCTCAGGCGGACGAGTTCGGGCTTGTCCGCCTTCATCGCCTTCTTCATGCGGTCCAGCGACCACGCGGTATCACCGGCGAGCACCCACTGCGCCAGCTTCTGCGGCTCGGCCACGCGCACG
>JAEUJK010000756.1 GCA_016794735.1 Gemmatimonadota bacterium
CGGAAGAAGCGAAAGGACTGACTACGGTGCGAGCCGCGGGTCGGAGCGCACCAGGTCCGCCAGCGCCGCCCGCGAGTCGACGCCCACCTTCCTGAAGATGTTCGCGAGGTGTGTGCTCACCGTGCGCGCCGAGATGTCCAGCCGCTCCCCGATCTCCTTGTTGGTGAGGTGTTCGGCGACGCAACGCGCGATATCCAGCTCGCGTCCCGTCAGCGCACCGGCCCCCTCGCTCACCGCACGTGGTGGCAGCCGGACGCCGAGCGAACGCAACGCGCTCCGCGTTCCGCGCAACTCCGCCTCCGCTCCGGTTCGCAGGAACACATCGTGGGCGATGCGCAGCTCGCGCACGGCGTCATCGATGCGCCCATCCTGGGCGAGCACCTGCGCCGCGTTCCGTCGAGCGCGCGCCGCATGGAATACGAAGGGCACGGCCTCGAGCTGCTCGGCGGCTTCCAGCAAACGTTCTGCAGCATCCGCGCGGCCGTCGCGCAACCGCGCCACCAGCGCGTCGATGGTGGTCGCCCAGGCGAGGGCCAAGCGATGCTGGAGGGACGCACCGTCCCGGCGCAGCCGCGCCCCCACCTCGAGCGCGCGATCGAAGTCCTGCTCCCACAAGGCAGACTCGGCGATGATCGGCAGGAGCCGATGGATGCCCCAGGCCACCAGGCCGTATCGATCGGCAAGGGCCAACCCGCGTTCGCCCAGCAGGCGCGCCTCTTCCCAGTTGCCGTCGGTGAGCTGCAGCGCGGCGCGGCCCGTATGCGCGAGGACGACGTTCTGCACCGCTGCGGCCGGCACGGTGCCGGGCAACCCTGCCCCACTCAGCTCCCAGGCTTCCTCGATGCGCACGCGTCCGGCCTCGCGTTCGTCCTGCGCCAGCAACACGAGCCCCTCCCACACCAGCAGGCGCGGCAGCAGCGTGCGCGGCGCCACGGCGCGGGCAATCGGGACCGCGCGGGCGGCGAGGGCGCGTGCCTCCGCCCACTCCCCGGTCGCCGACGCGTACTCGATCCCCACCTCGGCGGAGAGGGCAGCCCGCACCGGCGAGCCTAACGAGTCCGCGAGGCGGTCGGCGGCGGCGCGGTGTTCCCGCACCCCCTCGCCGTTGCCGGAGAATCCCTCGAGCACGGCCAGCGCCCAGTGCACCGACCACGCCACCTCGTCGTTGCGGGCCACGCGCGCCGCCTCCAGCGCAAGCTGTGCGTGATGACGAGCGGTCGTGCTCGGCCCCGTCCATCCGTACAGGAGGACCAGCGCACGGTGCGCCTTGGCGATCCCCTCGGCATCGCCGGACGCCTCGGCCCGTTCGAGGACTGCCGTCACGATGGCCTTCCCTTCGTCCATGCGCCCCAGGGACTGGCAGACCATCGCGGCGGAGACTCGGGCGGCAATCTCGAGTTTGAGGTCGCCGGCAGCCTGCGAGGCGTCGATGGCGTCGTGGCTGGCCACCAGCGCATCGTCGGGGCGTCCCGCGACCGCCGCCGCGCCTGCAACCTGCCGGAGGATGCGGGAGCGCAGCGCGTGGTCGCCTGCCTCGCGCGCCATCTCGAGGGCGCTCGCCTGGTGGGCCGCGGCCTCGGCAAAGGCACCACTCCGCCACTCGGCCCGTGCGAGGTCGGTGAGCAGCACGATCGCCTCGTTCGCCGGGAGGGCGAGGCCGTGGCGCCGTACGCCCTGTTCGGCCTCGCGCAGCCATCGCACCGCCTCCTGGTCCGCCCGTCGCGCCAGCGCGTCGCGCCCCGCGGCAATCAGGTGGGGCAACGCCTCGATCGTGGCGCCAAGCCCGGCGCGCACCAGGTGACGCGCGAGGGCGCTCCCGCTGTTGGCCGGATCCGTGGCGAGAAAAGCGGCGATGGACCGGTGGAGCCCGCGCGCTCGTGGCTCGGTGATGCGCTGCTCCACGACGAGCTGCACGAGATGATGCGCGAAGGCATAGGCCCCGCCCGGCTGCGCCGGCGCCACGAGCACCTGACGCTTCGTGAGGGCCTCCAGCGCGTCGGCCAGCTCGTCCGGGCCAAGGTGTGCGGCGGCCTCGAG
>JAEUJK010000758.1 GCA_016794735.1 Gemmatimonadota bacterium
TTCTCGCGCACGAGGACAATGTCGACGTTGTCGAAGCGGCCGCCGGGGATGATGTCCTTCGCCGGGCGCACGTTCGCATACAGGTCGAAGGTGCGGCGCAGCGCGACGTTCACCGAGCGATACCCTTCGCCCACCGGAGTCTCGAGCGGTCCCTTGAGGGCGAGCCGCGTGCGGCGGATCGACTCCAGCGTCGCCTCGGGCATCGGGTCCTTCACCGCATGAACCGCGGCCATGCCAGCCTGTTGACGATCCCACTCGAAGTCCGCCCCTGCGGCCTCGAGAATGCGAAGGGTGGCTTCGGTGATATCCGGGCCAATGCCATCGCCAGCAATCAGTGTGCAGGGAATACCCATGGAAGTGTCCTATCGCGGCACGACGAGGTCGGCCGCCAGGTGAAGAAGTTCAGGAAGGATCGTGGCGTCCCAGGCGCTGTGTGGTGCGCCAGTGACGGTCCCCATCCAGGCCACCTGCGCGAGGCGCACGTCAATGACAGCCACGGTCACCCGGGAACCATCGACGCGCAGCTCGAGGTCGGTGGGGATGAGGGTGTAACGCACCCCACTCGTGCCAGCGAGCGCACGCAGCTGCGAGGCCAGCGGCTCGGAGAGTGTCCGATCTGCCGAACGCAGGGCCCCGCGCAATGCCAGCGCGGGACGCAGGGTACTGGGGTCCACGAGGTACGTGGGATTTCGCCGCGCGGTCCGCGCCACCTGGGCCGCGTAGATCCACGTGGTGAGGCTGTGCTCGCGGAACACCGCCTCCAGCACCGAGTCCGCACGTGTTCGCAACGCCGCCTCTCCGCCCGCCGCCGTGCGCCAGCCCATGGAGTCGGCAACGGGATGCAATGTGGTCGGCATCACCATGACCGTCTGTCCCGCGAAACGCGCGAGCACCCCTGGGGCGCCGGCAGGGACCGCCGGGACCGGTGCACCACCCGGCGGTGGCGCCCCGCCACCGCAGGCGAGCAGGGCACCCAGGAGGGGTGCGAGAACACCGCGGTATGCAGGGAGGATGGCCACGGTCGAAAGGTAAACGGGGCCCTCCCGCCGGTGCACCGGATTGGTTGACCGCACCCGTACCGGGGTCCAACTTCTGGCCCTTCGGGCCTGACCCCTCCGCCGGGCCCACCACGTCCCGCCCCTCGTTATGCAGCGCCTGCTCAAGTCCCTCGGCTGGATCGCCCTCGTGGCGCTCGGCACCGCGTCGTTCGCGGTCCTGGCGCTCAAGCGGGGCGAACCGGTCAGTGCCGCCTGGCTCGTCACGGCCGCGGTCTGTTTCTACGCCGTCGCGTACCGGTTCTACAGCCGGATCATCGCGGCCAACGTCTTTGCCCTGGACGCCACGCGCCGCACCCCGGCCGAACGGCTCAACGACGGGCGCGACTACGTGCCGACCAACCGCTGGGTCGTGTTCGGGCATCACTTCGCCGCGATCGCCGGCCCGGGCCCGCTCGTCGGCCCGACCCTCGCGGCGCAATTCGGCTTCCTCCCCGGGGCCATCTGGATCGTCGTTGGTGTCGCGTTAGGCGGCGCCGTGCAGGACTGCGTCATCCTCTGCGCCTCCATTCGCCGCAACGGCAAGTCGCTCGGGCAGATGGCCAAGGAGGAGATCGGGACGACGGCGGGCATGACCGCGCTGGTCGCGGTGCTCGGGATCATGGTCGTGCTGATCGCGGTGCTGGCGCTCATCGTGGTGAACGCGCTCGGTGAAAGCCCGTGGGGTGTGGTCACCGTCGGGCTGACGATCCCGATCGCGCTCCTCATGGGCGGGTACATGCGCTGGATCCGCCCGCACAAGGTGCTGGAAGCGACGGCGATGGGACTCGTCCTGCTCGTCGTGGCGCTCTACGTCGGCAAGTGGGTGGCGGCCAACCCGGCCCTCGCCCCGACCTTCACGCTGAGCCGTCCGGCACTCGCGTTGTGGATCATGGCCTACGGCTTCGCGGCCAGCGTCCTTCCCGTCTGGTTGCTGCTTGCCCCACGCGACTACCTCTCGGCGTTCGTGAAGATCGGCGTCGTCATCGCGCTCGCCGTGGCCGTATTGCTCGTGGTCCCCGACCTGCAGATGCCCGCGGTCACGCAGTTCATCGATGGAACGGGCCCGGTGTTCGCCGGGAAGGTCTTCCCCTTCTGCTTCATCACGATTGCCTGTGGCGCCATCTCCGGCTTCCACTCGCTGATCTCGTCAGGCACCACGCCAAAGATCCTGGAGCGCGAGCCGGACGCGCGCTTCATCGGCTACGGCGCGATGCTGACCGAGTCCCTCGTGGCGACCCTGGCCCTGATCGCGGCCTGCGTGCTCACCCCCGGGACCTACTTCGCGATCAACGCACCGCCGGCGGCGATTGGCACCACCATCGAGAGCGCGGCCGTCGCCATCCAGAACTGGGGCTTCACGCTGGACCCGGTCGCCTTCCAGCAACTGACGAACGACATCGGCGAGACCAAGCTGCTCTCGCGCACCGGTGGCGCCCCGTCCCTCGCCGTCGGGATGGCCTCGCTCTTCGCGCAGTGGCTGGGAGCGGGCTCGCTCGCGCTCTGGTACCACTTCGCGATCATGTTCGAGGCGTTGTTCATCCTCACGACGCTCGACGCCGGCACCCGCGTGGGTCGCTTCATGTTGCAGGACCTGCTCAAGAACTTCTACGCCCCGCTCGGCCGCACCGACTGGTACCCGGCGGTGGTGCTCACCTCGGGCCTCTTCGTGGCCATGTGGGGGTACTTCCTCTACCAGGGCGTGGTGGACCCGTTAGGCGGGATCAACTCGCTGTGGCCGCTCTTCGGGATCGCCAACCAGTTGCTGGCCACGGTGGCGCTGTGCGTGGGCACGACGGTGATCATCAAGATGGGGAAGGCGAAGTACTCCTTCCTCACCCTGCTCCCGCTCGTGTGGCTCGGCACGGTGACGATGACCGCCGGCACGCTCAAGATCTTCTCGTCGGATCCCAAGCTCGGCTTCCTCTCCCACGCGCGCCTGATCGCGGAGCAGGCCGCCGCAGGCACCTTGCCGGCCAACATCGGCACTGCAGCGAATGCCGCCCGGGTGATCTTCAATGACCGGCTGGACGCGGGGGTCGCCGCCTTCTTCATGATCTCGGTCATCGTCATCATTGCCGCCTCGGCGCGGGAATGGCTGGCGGTGTTGCAGGGTCGCAAGCCGATCGGGTCCACCGAAGTCCCGTACGAGCCACGCGTGGCCGTGGCAGGAGACTGATCCATGAGCGCACGCCCGACTCCCATCGCGGACCGGCTGCAGCGGGTCATCCGGACCGTACATCGCATCATCGGGGCCCCGGACTACCAGGGGTATCTCGCCCACATGCGGCGCAACCATCCGGGGCATCGCGTGATGTCGCGTGAGGAACACGCCCGCGAGTGCCTCAACCGGCGATACACGCAGATGGGGAATCGCTGCTGCTAGGTGGAACGTCGACGGCCGGCGTCAGCCCCGGCCGTCGACCACCGCGCGCGCCCGCTCGACCACCGATGCGGGATACCGCAT
>JAEUJK010000802.1 GCA_016794735.1 Gemmatimonadota bacterium
GAGCAGCCAGCAACAACAGCAACGAACGCTCCGGCAGGCGATTCGTCACGTCCGTGAAGATGCGCCACGACGTCTGGTGCAAGCGGTGCGCATCGTCGATGAAGATCACCAGCGGCGCTTCTTCCGTGATCGCTGCCACCAACTCCGACAACGAGTACACCAGCTGCGCGTACGCGAGGTCCGCCGTCATCCCGGTCGACAACGGCTGTTGTGGATCGGGATGCAGCAAGCGCCGCAGGTAGTTCAAGTGCTCCTGTCCGCACCCCAACGCACCCGGTTGGTTCAACAACATCCCCGTCAGGCCGAGCAAGCTGGAGAGCGGTGCCACGGTATCGCCGGCACCACACGAATAGGTCACCACCAGCCCGCCATCGAGCACCGCCAGCCGCAACAACTCCGTCGACGTGCGCGTCTTCCCGATCCCGGCTTCACCGGTGACCACTGCGCACTGGCCGACATTCCGCCGGGTTCCCGCCCACGCGTCGCGCAGCTCGCCAAACTCGCGCACGCGCCCGACAAACGGGACCTCGAAGCGCAGCGGCATCAGGGCGTCGTCCATCCCCTCCGACACACGACGCCGCAACGTGCGCACCGGGATGCGCAACGCTTCCGAGATCTCACCCACCTCGGATTCATACCGGTCGAGCAACATCAACGCGTCCACCTTGCTCCCGTCCATCACCAACGCTTCGGCGAGGGACAACGTCGCCGTCTCGTTGAGCGGATCGAGCGCCAGCAGGGCACGGGCCAGTTCCGGGATGTCTCCAAAACGCGCCTGCGCCCGTGCGTCCACGATCGCCGCGGCAAGCGCCCGCCGGCGCACCGACGCGGCGCGATCCCGGAGTTCGTCGACCCACTCGAGGTATGCTCGCCCCAGCTGGGGCGAGTACCCGGGCAGGAATGACTGCGTCCCGATCCGCACCAGTTCGCTGCGGTCGATCGGGCCGTGCAACAGCTCGCGCAGGTCGATCTCGGTGTCGTTCTCCTCGATGGACACCAGCCCGGCGCGCAGGTGGATCGGCACGCCCAGCTGCCGCAGGCGGTACAGCGCCTGCCGCAACGAGTGGCGCCCCTGCTCGGTGGTCGCGGAAGGCCAGATGATCCGCGACAATTCGTCCCGCGACACGCCGCGCGGATCCGCAGCGGACACGTACAACAACAGCCCGAACAACACCTCGGCATCAGGCTCGATGCGGGCGATCGGGGTTTCGAAGACCGGGGGACCGAAGGTGAGGGCGCGCATGACCAGGACTCACGGGCGCGACCAGGTCATCGCCCGATGGTAACGCGCTAATCTGACGCCCGCCGTCACATCGCCGTCAAGCGTCGGTTTGACGCCTTCGGTCGATTTCGCCGCGGCCCGACCTAACTCCCCTCCACACGGCCTTTCCGGATCGGGTCGACGGCTGCACATTCGCAGCTCGCGGCCCGTGACCGCGGGACGCGCCCCTGCACGCCCAGGCGTGCTGACACGGGAGGTGCGGGATGAGGATGCGCTTCTGGCCAGTAGCCGCACTAGCTGCCACGCTCGCCTGTTCTGGTGGGGGGGACAAAGGCGGGACCACACAGCCCCCACCGCCACCCACGGTCGCCAGCGTGGTGGTCACCCTGGCGAATGGCTCCCTCACGGTAGGGCAGACCACAACCGCGACGGCGGTTGCGCGCGACGCCAGCGGGGGCACCATCTCCGGCCGGACGACCACATGGACGTCCAGTGCGACGGGCGTGGCGACGGTCGATGCCAATGGCACTGTGACCGCGGTCGCCGCCGGTACGGCGAACATCACCGCGACGGTGGACAACGTGAGCGGAAGCGCCTCGCTCGCCGTCGCGCCGGTGCCGGTGGCCAGCGTAACCGTGACGCTCAACGCTGCCGCGCTGAGTGTGGGCCAAACCACGCAGGCCACGGCAGTCACGCGCGACGCCGCGAACAACGTGCTCACCGGCCGCAACGTCACCTGGGCGTCGTCCAACACCGGCGTAGCCACCGTGTCGCTCAGCGGGCTCGTGACCGCAGTGTCGGAAGGGACAGCGACCATCATTGCCACGGCCGAGGGACGCACGGGACAGGCTGCCCTTGTGGTCCTGCCCGATCGCGCGACACAAACCACCATCAGCATCTCGGCGATCACCGCGAATGGCGCGCCCGCGGATCTCACCCGCGTGGCCGGGGAGCTCCGCCTCGAACTCGACCTGACCACGCCGCTCGGTTTCGGAGGGACGCTCATCGTGTCGATTGGTGGCGCCGAGTTCGTGCGCACGCCTGTTGCCGCCAACCTCACGGCGAACCGCGTCGAAGGGACGACGAGCGCCCTCGCGCGCGTAACACAAGACGTCAACACCGCAGACTACACCGTCACCTCGGTCACCGCGGAGCAGATCAGCGCCCTGCCGCGGAAGACGAACGGCACGTTCGACCTGATTGCCCGGTTGGAGGTGCCGATTGGTGGCCAGACCTACACGGCACAAGCCACGCGCTCGATGACGCTCGCCAACGTGAACACGTTCGTGGGCGTGCAGCGCATCCAGGGGCAGACCGCAACTGTGTCAGGGCGAACGTGGGAAGGCGGTGAACTGACGCTGCGACCGGTGCACCTGAACTACCAGGGCCCATCCATCGATGACATCAAGGTCGTGGTCGGGAATGCACCCGCCACGTTTGGCGGGTACGCCTCTGCGACGCAGGTGGTGTCGGTGACGCGATCCGGTGCGAACCCCTTTGCGAACGCCATCCGTTACGACCGCACGACACTGCCGGGGCAGAGCCCCGCGGGTGGCACCACGACGTGGATCGACTCGTATCGCGAGGGCGCGGCCACGATCGACCCGCAGACGGTGCCGGCGCCGGCGAACGGCGTCTGCGCCGACCTCAATCGCGATGGATTTGCCGATGCGGTGCTGCCGCAGGGTGGACTGGGCGTGCGACCCGGGTGCACGGTCTTCCAGCTCACCCCGTCGCTCCTCGCCAAGCTCTCGGAGCAACCGGCCCCGCGAGCTATCGACGTCGTCTTCAACTACGACCACGTCAAGCCGGTTCCGCTTGGTGGCTTCTGGGAGATCCCCAGGCGTTACACGGGAGCACAGCAACCCGCGCTCAACGGGCGCGGTGCGTGGTGTTGCAGTGGCAACCAGCTGAGCGCGTCATTCGACCTGCGGGCGTCGGCCCTCATCGACTACGGTGAACTCGACGACTTCGGTTCGGGCATCGATCGAGCCCAGGTGCCGGGGTTGTATGTGGGCACACAGTCGACGGTGAGTGGCGTCCGGATCCCGGCGAATGCCGTGGCACCCGGCGCGGTCCTGCCCTTGACGCCTAACGGGCAGTGGTCGTACGCACTCGGCGTCTTTTCCGATCGTGTCGGCAACGAGGCCGAGGTGTGGCTCGCGACCACCTCCACGAATCCGCTGACCACCGGCGGCGTTGTCGACCCAACCCCCGGCGACCTGTCGCCCGCCGCGTTGCGGATCAGCACCGGGGGAGGGACCGGCGCCTACACGGGCATGTTGGACGGAACCTGGTTCAAGTCCACGATGAGTCCCCACGTGATCAGCGGGACCATGGCGGGCGCATCGGCGGGTTACGCCGCCAACGCTTTCGGACTGTTCATCGGCTATCGCGAGGCCTTCACCTCGACGCCGTATCCGCTCGTCGTCCAGCCGGGCCTCACCGTCTTCGATTGGGGCCCCGAGATCGTCGCCGGAACCGGCGGGTCCACCGCGGCAGCCAGCTTCCCGATCGCCAGCGTGCTGACGCCCGGGTTCGGCCCCGGTCCCGTCGAGGGATGGTATGACCTGTTCTTCTGTGGTGCCCCGCAACACGGGGAAGCACCGGCGGGCCTCGCCGGGGCAGGACCGAACACGCCGCTGCTGACGCAGTACAGCAAGCTCCCCGCCGGATACTGCCGCAGCCTGACCGTCGGCCTGGACATGAATGCGCCGAGCACCTCCAACAACACGGCGCCGCCGCCGAACGTCGGGACCGGGAACCCGTCCTCGTTGTCGAGCACGCTAACCGACAACCTCGCGAGCGGCCAGTCGGTGGTTGGTGCGGAGTACCGCACCTTCGCGAATAGCGCCTTCGACGCGACCTACGTGTACGCGCCGTTCGCCTGGCAGAACTTCACGAGCGCCACGCCGGCCACGCAGGTGACCGCGTCGCACAACGCCGTGGCGCCGTGGGCGATGTACCTCACCAATGGCGCGGGGGTCCCCCCGGCCACCGGCTTCCCGGCGACTCACCTGTATTACCAGGGGTTCGATCGGGCCGGGAATGCGAGTGGCCGCACGTCGGTGGCCGCGACCGTGCCTGCCGCACCGAATGCGCCGTGGGGCAATATCCAGGACGTGAACCTGCAGGCCTCGGGATCCGATGCTTGCACGGGGGCGTTAGCTCCGTGCGGGTCGCGACCGACAAGCACCACCTACACCTACCGGGTGCGGTCGCTGGTGAACACGGCGCCGTTCCTCTATGTCGCGGTGATGGCCATTACGGCAGCCAAGCAGGTGCGGGCGCTGTGCACGACCAACCAGTTCACGGTCACGCAGGTCGGCGCCGTGTATGAGTACCTCTACGTGTGCTCGATGAACTGGCTCCTGTGGGCACAGGCGGTGACGGGCACATACCAGATCGCGGCGTTCGGTGTCGACAACCGGGGCCTCGCGCTGAAGTACGGTGTCTTCCTCACGATGGCGTTGTGGGCGAGCCAGTCCACCTTCGTCTACTGAGGCATCGGATCGTCAGGGTTTCGCATTCGGGGAAAAGAACGCCCAGAACACGTCGGCGGCCCTCAACGGATAGTTGGTCCCGTTCGGGTACTCGTGGGTCTGCCCCTTCACGATCGAGAAGTTCATCTCGGTCGCGGCCGATGTGGGGGTCGTGTAGCGGAACGTGATCCCGGCCGCGTTGGTGGTCGTGGTGTGCGTGGTGGAAAGGCCGAGCCGGGTCAGGGCGGAGCCGCCGATAAGCTTGAAGAGGGGGATCTCCA
>JAEUJK010000113.1 GCA_016794735.1 Gemmatimonadota bacterium
GCGCAGGTGGACGATGCGCTGCAGCACCCAGGGGACCAGGAACCGCCCGAGTCCGATGATCCCTCCCGTCACGAGGATCGTGATCCCGATGCCGCGAATCGCCGCACCGCCACCCTGGCCCGTCCCGGCGAGGATCGGCAGCAACAACATCAGCGGGACAACACAGAGATCCTGGAAGAGCAGGATCGCCACCGCCATCCGTCCGTGGGCGCTATCGAGTTCGCCGCGCCCGGCGTAGACCTTGAGGATGATCGCCGTGGACGACAGGGCCACGAGCACCCCGTACAGGATCGCGGTGTTGGTCGGGCTGCCGAAGAGCTTGGAGAGCCCGCCAAACACGGCGATGGTGACGAGCAACTGGGCCAACCCGCCGCGCAGCACCACCGCCCCGAGCTTGGCGACCTGCGACAGCGAGAGCTCCAGCCCGATCGCGAAGAGCAGCAGCACGGAGCCCACCTCGGCCAGACCATTGACCGAGTCCGGGGCGGAGACGAGCGCCAGCGCCGACGGGCCAATCGCGACCCCCGTGAGCAGGAAGCCCACGAGGCTGGGCACGCGGAACCGGTTGGCGATGAGCACCACCGGAACCGCGATCATGACCAGGACCACGAGGTCCCGCAGGATGGGGATGCCGTGCATCCCCAAAGGGTAATCGCGAAACGCAGGGCACGGAGCCCTGTGCGTCAGGTTGTCCCGCGAAGTGCCGCGAGTGGTGCCGACCGTACCACCCGCCAGGTCGGCCAGAGCCCGGCGAGCAACGCGACCACCAGAACGCCGAGCGGGATGGCCAGGAAGGTGGCGGGGTCATGCCGCGAGACGCCGAAGAGCAGCTGGGCCAGCAGGCCAGCGCCCGCGAACGCCCCGATGGTCCCCGCCACCACCCCGATGACCGACAGGCGCAACGCCCCCCGCATTACCAAACCGGCGACAGCAGGCGGCCGCGCGCCGAGCGCGAGCCGGATCCCGAGTTCCCGCGCGCGCTGCGCGGCACCGTACGCCACGACCCCGTGTACCCCAACCAGGGCCAGGAGGACCGTGAGTGCCGCAAACGCGCCCATGACCAGCATCGCGAACCGCCGCTGGCCGAGGGCGGCCGCAACGGTTTCGGTGAATGGCTCGGCCCCATACACCGCCAACTGCGGGTCCACCGAGGCCACGACCTGGCGCAGTTCCGTGAGGAGCGCGTCGGGTTCGCGCGCGCTGCGGACGAGCAGCACGCCGGACGAACCGGGCGCCTGCGCCAGCGGCACGTAGAGCGCCGGTGGTGCGACCTGGTCGACGCCATGAATGCGTTCGTCGTCCACCACACCGATGATGCGCCGCGCGATGCCCCAAAAGGCGATCGATTGCCCGATGGGCTCCTTGCCGTCAAAGAAGCGACGCGCCACGGTGGCATTGATGAGCGCGACGGGGGGCGCGCTCCCGGCATCTTCCTCCGTGATGCTGCGGCCGCTCCGCAGGCGCAGCCCCATCGTGGCGTCGTATCCCGGACTCGTCGTGCGCACCGAGATCTCGGGCCAGTCGGCGCCCTCGGCCTCGCGACCCACGACGCGCCACGAGTTGGTGAAGCCTTCGTCGAGCGGATGCGCCCCGGCGATCGCCGCGGCCTCGACGCCGGGGAGCTGTCGCACGGCACGCAGGGTCCGCTCGTTGAACTGCAGGATCTCGGTGAAGTTGGGGAACTGCGCGAAGTTGCGCGGATATCGCGAGGGCGGCAGCTCGAATTGCAGCTTGACGACCTGCGCGGCCGTGAAGCCGGGATCTACGCTCGCCGCCGCGCGGAAGCTGCGGAGCACGAGGGTCGCGCCGATCGCGAGCGACACGCATAACGCGAGCTGCGTCATGACCAGCACGTTGCGCAGGCGAAGCCCACGCGGGCTGAGCGTCGTCGTGCCGGCGTCGCCCTTGAGGGTCGCGACCGGATCGGTGCGACCTGCCGTCAGCGCTGGCAACAGCGAGAAGATGGCCCCGATCAGGCCAGCCAGGGCGATCGCGATGGCCACACTGCGCAGGTCGAGCGTCGCCTCCTGCAAGCGTGGCACGTCGGCGGGCCCGATGGCGCGCACGAGCCGCACGGCTCCCCACGCGACGCCAAGGCCGACCGCCGTGCCGAGTCCCACGAGGGCGGCGGCTTCCACGGCGAACTGCCGCGAAAGGCGCGCACCGGTGGCGCCTAACGCGGTCCGCAGGGCGATCTCGCGCGCCCGGGCCGCCCCACGCACCAGGAGCAGCCCCGCCACGTTCACCGTGGCCACCGCGGCGAGCAGGGCCACGGCGGCCAGCAGCGACCACAACAGGGGGCGACTCGGTCCATGGATGACGTCGTCGAGCGACTCGACGAACGCGCCACGCATGCGATTGCTGCGCGGGTACCGCTGCTCCAGTTGTGCCATGACCGCGGCGGCTTCGGCTTGCGCGGCGCCCACGGAAGCACCAGCGGCGAGCCTCCCAACCAGCAACAGCGGATGTGTGTCACGACTGAGCTCCGCCTCGGTGGCCTGCAGCGGCACCCAGAGGTCGATGCGACCGGTGGGTTCATAGGTCGCGTGATACGCAGCGCGTGCATGCAGCTGGTCGAGGCCGTGGTCGGCGTCATCCGGCATCACGCCGATCACCTGCGTGGTGACGTCGTTCATGGCGAAGGTCGTCCCCACGATGTCCTCGCGAGCCGCGAACTGCGCGCGCCACATGCTTTCGCTGATCAGGGCGACCTGACCGCCACCGGGGGCGCCCTCGGCGGCGGTGAATCCCCGCCCGCGCAGCGGGGCGACACCGAGCTGTGGGAGCCACCCCGGGGAGACGGCCATCGCGCTCACGCGGAGGGGTTCGCCCGCGGCAGGCGACACGGTCCCCACGGTGCCCACGGCGGCCTCCACCGAGGCGAGGGTGCGCACCTGTTGCTGCAGGTCTCGCCAGTCGGGGAGGGCTGCGGGTTCCCGCGTGGTCCCGCTGTTGCGATCGGTCTCCCACACCGCCACGAGCGCCGACGCATCGCGATACGGGGACGCACGCAGGAGGACGTGGTCGGTGACGCTGAAGACCGCAGTGGCCGCGCCAATCGCGAGGGCAAGCGTCGACACCACGGCGAGGGTGAATCCGGGTTGCCCGGCGAGCTGTCGCCACGCGTGCCGGGCATCGCGCCACGCATCGTCGAGCACGGCCCCACGTCTTGCGTCACGTGCGCCCTCCCGCGCCTCGACCGATGAGCCGAACTCCAGTCGCGCCACGCGTCGGGCCTCCTCGGCCGACAGGCCGCGCGCGACATGGCGGGCGGTGAGCTGCTCGAGGTGGAACTCGACCTCGGCGACGTGCTCGGCATCGTCGCGCCGAAGGGCCCACCAGCCTCGGAGTCGCTGGAAGAAGCCGCTCATGGCACCACTCCCACCCAGTCGACGATGGCATTCACCGCCGCCGAGGTCCGCTTCCACGCCGCCCGCTCGGCCGCCAGCTGGCGGCGACCAGCTGCTGTCAAGCTGTAGTATCGCGCCCGGCGGTTGTTCTCGGTGAGCTGCCAGTCGGAGCGAATCCAGCCCTTCTCGCGAAGGCGTTCGAGCGCCGGGTAGAGCGACCCCTGGTTGAGGAGCAGCACGCTGCCAGACATCTGTTCCATGCGCAGCGTGATCCCCCAGCCATGCATGGGCTCGAGCGACAGGATCTTGAGCAGCAGGAGGTCCAGGGTGCCCTGCAGCAGCTCACTCTTCTCGGCCATCGGGTCGCTCCTCTCGATGTTCTGGAGGAAGCATTGGCTCCCTCCTCCAGACCGTCAAGGGGAGCGCGACAGGTTGACGACTGTCGGGCGCCGCGACGGATGTCGTCGCGCGCGGCTACTTGCTGCGCCGATAGATGCCGTCGAACGAGACGGTGCGCGCCGCGGCGCTCGAGTCCGCCGCCGGCCACGTTTCCCACAACTGCCGCACGCTCCCATCGGGCTGGAGCCGGAGGGAGAGGACGTGGCGTTGCGCCCGGGGGCCCGTGCCGGCGCTCCCACGATACACCATAGCGTTAGGCTCGGCGGTGCCCACGAACATCAGCACGAACCCCGAGTCGTCCACCCAGACCTGGTGCCAGGTGCGCGTCGACGGATTGAAGAAGTTCATGCTCTCGCCGTCCGAGCCTCCTGCCGAGCGCCACTGTTCCTTCACGAGGCAACCACCCTGTGCGCGAGTGATGGTGTTGTCGCCGAGGTGTTTCCCGGTGGAGTCGGTAACGCGCCAGCTCCCGATCCAGAAGTCGAGCTGCCGGTACACGGCGGCGGTGCATGGCGGCGGACCGTTGCCTTGCGCCTGCAGCGTGAGCGGCACCGCGAGGGCAGCGAACAACAGGACGTGGTGGGCGCGCAGGCTCATGGACGTGGGGAAATGGGCAGCGCCGAATGTGCGACCACCCCGGCGCGATCGTGAACGGACGGGGACCGGCCGCCCCTGCCGGTGGCCGAGGCGACCGGTAGCGCCCCGGGGCGTCGCGGCGGAAAAGGGTTACTTTCGCGCGCGTTCACCCTTGCTGCCCTGCCCCATGCCGAACCCTCGCACCGCCCTCCTGTCCCTCGCCCTGGTCGTTGCCGCGGAACGCGGACAGGCCCAGACCCGTCCGCTGCGCGACGTCGTGCATGAAGCGTCGCTCGCCACACTGCAGGAGGGACTTGCCGCGGGTCGTTGGAGCGCGGTGCAACTCGTGGACGCCTACCTGGCACGCATTGCGGCGTACGACCAGCTCGGTCCTGCGCTCAACGCCATCATCCGCGTCAACCCGAACGCGCGCCG
>JAEUJK010000814.1 GCA_016794735.1 Gemmatimonadota bacterium
CAGTCGTCCTTAGGGTACTGCCATGACTACCGTCCGCATCATCGGCGTACCCATGGACCTCGGCGCCTCGCGCCGTGGTGTCGACATGGGCCCGTCCGCCGTCCGATATACCGACGTTCGCGAACGTCTCGAAGCCATCGGTCACACGGTGGAGGATACCGGCAACGTGGCGGTGCCCTTCCGTGAAGACGCAGCGCGCGGCGCCCAGCGCGGCGCGCGGTACCTCGGCGCCATCACCGAAGTGTGCATCGACGTCGCGAGTCGCGTGCGGTCCGCGCTCGACGCCGGCGCCTTTCCGCTCGTCCTCGGCGGCGATCACGCACTCGCGGCCGGCTCCATCGCGGGCGCGTCCGCGCATTTCGCCGCGAAGGACCAGCACCTGGGGGTGTGCTGGATCGACGCACACGGCGACCTCAACACGCCGGCGTCGTCGCGTTCCGGCAACGTGCACGGCATGCCACTCGCGGCCCTGCTCGGCCACGGCGACAAGGCGATGACCACGATCTCCGGTCGCAGCGGAGCCATCCGCGCGAGCGACCTCGCGTTGGTGGGCCAGCGTGACCTGGACAGCGCCGAGCAGGCGCACGTGCGCAAGTGGAACCTCTCGACCTTCACCATGCGCGCGCTCGATGAACGCGGCGCTCGCAAGGTGATGGAGGAAGCCATCGCCATCGCGACCCGCGCCACCGCGGGGCTGTGGGTCTCTTTCGACCTCGACGTGATCGATCCCGACGAGGCGCCGGGCGTGGGCACGCCGGTCCCCGGCGGGATCACGTATCGCGAGGCGCACCTCTTCATGGAGATGCTCGCCGACTCGGGCAAGCTGGTCGGCATCGACATGGTCGAGGTGAATCCCGTGCTCGACGAACGCAACCGCACGGCCGAGATTGCGCGTGAACTCATCCTGAGTGCCCTGGGCAAGCGCATCCTGTGAGTACCCCCCGCTACGTCCCCCCGGACTTCAGCCTCGACGCGCTCATGCGCGCCCCGGCCGCGCGCACCGCGCGGGCGGAGCGCGACGGCGTGTTGCCCGACGACTTCTTTGCCACGACCAACCTCCCCACCTACATCAAGGGAGCGGATGGCCGCTGGACGATGCCGCGTGAGCCGCGCATGGACGGCGTGCTCGTGCGTGACGCGTCCGGCACCTGGTGGGTGCGCGAGGGGCGCCGCGTGAAGCAGGGGGACGAGATCGTCGTCGGCCGCGCGGAGGACGGCAGCGAGGGGGTGCTGGTGCACGCGAACGGCTTCCAGGTGGACGGCGGGGCGCATGGCGACTTCCACTTCATGTCGAGCCAGGTCTCGCGAGAGAAGCCGATCGACTACAAGCAGATTGCGCGCATGCTCGTGGAAGAGAAGCGCCGCGGCGGTTACGTGCTCTGGGTGACCGGCCCGGCGCTCGTGCACTCGCGCGCGCGTGACAACCTGGTCTGGTTCATCCGCAACGGCTTCGTGCAGGCCCTGCTCGCCGGGAACGCGGTGGCGGTGCACGACATCGAGGCCGCCGTGGTCGGGACGACGCTCGGCATGACGAGCGAGGGGGCGCCAACGGAGAACGGGCACGCGGCCCACATGCGGGCCATCAATGCCGTCCGGCGTGCAGGCTCCATCGCGAACGCGGTGAAGGGCGGGATCATCGGCAGCGGGATCATGCACGCCTGCGTGGTGGAGGACGTGCCGTTTGTGCTCGGCGGGTCGCTGCGCGACGACGGCCCACTGCCCGACGTGTACACCGACGCCATCGAGGCGCAGAACGCGACGCGTGCCCACACCGTGAAGGCGACGATGGCCGTCATGATTGCCACGGCGCTGCACTCCATCGCGGTGGGGAACATGCTCCCGGCGTATTACGAGGACCCGCAGCGCGGGATCGTCGAACTCCCGACCATCTGTGTGGACGCGAGCGAGTTCCTGGTGAGCAAGCTCAAGGACCGCGGCACCCACCAGGCCGTCGGCGTGGTCACCAACGCGCAGGACTTCATGAGCATCCTGCGCGCCGCGGTGGAACGCGAGGTCCAGGTCGCCTAGCCCGGCGCGCGTTCCGGGGTAGGTTTGGGCCCCATGGCCACCCCCCGGGAACTCACCGCGCGCGCCCTCATCCTGGGCGCCCTCCTCACGTTCGTCTTCACGGCGGCGAACGTCTACCTCGGCCTCAAGGTCGGGCTCACCTTCGCCTCGTCGATCCCCGCTGCGGTGATCTCGATGGCGATCCTGAGTGCCGTCAAGGATTCGTCGATCCTCGAGAACAACATCGTCCAGACCGTGGCCTCGGCGGCCGGCACCCTCTCGGCGATCATCTTCGTGTTGCCCGGGCTGGTGATCGTGGGCTGGTGGACCGGCTTCCCGTTCTGGGAGTCGTTCCTGATCTGCCTGAGCGGTGGTGTGCTGGGCGTGCTGTTCACGATCCCGTTGCGGCGCGCGCTGGTGACGACGTCGGACCTGCCATATCCGGAAGGGGTCGCCGCGGCGGAAGTGCTCAAGGTCGGCTCCGGCGCACGTGGTGAGGCCGGCACCGACGCGGGCGAGGCCAAGGAAGGATTGCGAGCGGTCATCCTCGGCTCCGTGGCATCGGCGGGTTTGGCAGTCATTGGCGCGACGCGGATCGCGGCGACGGAACTGGCGGGTTACTTCGGAGTTGGTGCCACCGCATCGAGCGGGTACAGCGTGGCCTGGTCGCTCGCATTGTTAGGCGCGGGGCACCTCGTGGGGATCTCCGTGGGCATGGCGATGCTCACCGGGCTCATCATCGCCTGGGGTGTTGCGGTGCCCTGGCTCACGTCGATCACGCCACTCCCGGAGGGCATCGAGCTGGCCGCCCACACCGGAACGATCTGGCGCACGCAGGTGCGCTTTATCGGAGCGGGAGCCATCGCGGTTGCCGCCATCTATACGCTGGCGCGACTGGCCAAGCCGGTCCTCGGCGGGCTCGTGACGACACTGTCGCCGTCCCGCGCTACCGCGGCGGTCGATGATCGTGAACGCGACATCTCGCCGCCGTGGATCATCGCGCTCACCGCCATCTGCATCGCCATCGCGGCCTGGCTCGCGTGGAGTTTCGCCAGCTCGACCGTGCTCGCATCCAGCGCGTTGTCGCTG
>JAEUJK010000832.1 GCA_016794735.1 Gemmatimonadota bacterium
CGCATGATCGTGGTGACGTTCCAGCATCCCACGCCGTACTTCGATGACTCCTACGCGGTGAACTCGGTGAACGTCGGCCCGTATGGCGACGCCATCATGCAGGAGCTGATCCCCGAGGTGGAGAAGCGCTACCGCATCATCCGCGAGCCGTGGGCGCGCTGGCTGCACGGCGGCTCCACGGGCGGATGGGAAGCCCTCGCCCTGCAGATCTTCCATCCCGACTTCTTCGGCGGCACGTGGGCCTACTGCCCCGACCCGGTGACCTTCTCCGATGTCGAGGGGATCAACATCTACAAGGATGCGAACGCGTACTACAAGGACGTCACCGAGTGGCATCGCACGCCGACGATCAACTCGCGCGAGGTGAACGGCGAGGTGCGCCAGACGTCGCAACAGCGCAACTGGATGGAGCTGGTCAATGGGACCCGGGGTCGCTCCGGCCACCAGCTCGACATCTGGTCTGCCGTCTTCGGACCGCTTGGCGATGACGGCTACTTCAAGCCGGTCTTCGACAAGAAGACGGGGAAGGTCGACCACGCCGTCGCCGAGTACTGGCGCGAGAACTACGACCTGCTGCACATCCTCCGGAAGAACTGGGCGACGCTCGGTCCCAAGCTCGTCAACAAGCTCTACATCTACACCGGGGATGCCGACACCTACTTCCTCGATCGCGCGACGCGCGAACTCGAGGCGTGGATGAAGACGACCACCAACCCGCACTACGAGGGCTTCTTCATGTACGGGGACCAGAAGCCGCACTGCTGGAGTGGCCCGGTGTCGCAGGCCGAGCGCCTGAAGGAGATGGCCCAGCATGGCCTGCGGTTCATGCCCGCCGGCACCACCACGCCATGGTGGAAGTACTGATCGCCTGCGCCGCGCCACCTCGTGGCGCGGCTTCTCCGACAGCTGTTCGCCGTCCCTCGTCCCGCCCGCGGTGGTCGCGCACGGGTCGGCGTGACACTATCGTACCACCTCTCACTCCCTCCATTCCTATATGAGACGACGTTGGTCCATCCTCTCTGCGCTCCTGGCGCTCGCGAGTAGTGTGGCGAGCGCTCAGGGTCGACAGGTCACCGGCAAGGTGACAGAAGAAGGTTCTGGCGCGCCGATTCCATCGGCCCAGATCCAGGTGCGCGGCACGACGACCGGTGGCCTCACGCGCGAGGACGGTACGTTCAGCGTTCGCGTTCCCACCGGCGAGGTGGTGCTCGTGGTGCGCCGACTCGGGTATCCCCCGGTCGAGGCACGGGTGGCGGCCGACCAGAGCGACATCGCGATCGTGATGCGCAAGGACGCCCTCAAGCTGGACCAGGTCGTCATCACCGGCCAGGCGACTGGCATCTCGCGCCGCAACCTGCCCAACTCCATCGCATCGGTCAGCGCCGAGCAGGTGGCCAAGGTCTCGGCGTCTGCCGTCGACCAGGCCCTGCAGGGCAAGATCGCTGGCGCGAACATCTCGACCAGCACCGGGGCGCCGGGCGGTGGTAACCGCGTGCGCATCCGTGGCATCTCGTCGATCCTCGGGAGCGCGCAGCCCCTGTACGTGGTCGACGGGGTCATCACCTCCGACGTCTCGATCGGCAACGGCACCAATCGCGTGACCCGCGCCGCCGGTGCGGCCATCTCGGCGGTGACGCAGGAAGCGCCAGTCAATCGTATCGCCGACCTCAACCCCAACGACATCGAGAGCCTCGAAGTCCTCAAGGGTTCGGCGGCCGCGGCGATCTACGGATCGAAGGCGTCGGGCGGCGTCATCATCATCACGACCAAGCGTGGGCAGGCTGGACGCCCGCAGTTCAACCTGCGGACCGGCGCCGGCACCGCGCAGCTCGCCTATCGCAACGGGCAGCGCGTCTTCAAGTCGGCCGCGGATGCGGCGGCGATCAACCCGGTGCTCGGTCCGCTCTGGACCCCGGACGTGAACCTGGACTACGAAGACCTCACGTACGGGAACACGCCGTTCAACAAGGAAGGCACGCTCTCGGTGAGTGGTGGTTCAGCCGACACCCGGTACTTCGTTTCGGGAACCGGCCGCTACGAGGGTGGCATCGTCAAGAACACCTTCGCGTCGAAGTTCGGCCTGCGCGTCAACCTCGACCAGCGGCTCTCGGACAAGATGGAGCTGCAGGTCGGCACCGAAGTGCTGCG
>JAEUJK010000136.1 GCA_016794735.1 Gemmatimonadota bacterium
TTCGACCAGGCGCACCTGGTGCGGGACTTCACCGAGCTCGGGGGTGGCGCCCCGGCGGAGTTGCTGGCTCGCATGCCGGAATTCACGCGGATGTTCACCCCGTTGCGCGAAGGTCGTCGCCCGGTGCGGAGCAGCTGACGCCGCGACACGTGCGCCCGACTACGGCTAGTCGGTGAAGCGCAGGCTCCAGAACATCAGGGAGATGCTCGTCACGGCCATGACCAACTGCAGCATGCGAGTGCGACGCCCGATGAGTGGCGCCAATGCTCCGGCGGCTGCCGCAGGGGTGGCGTGGCGTGTGGCACTGGCGTCGCGCCCCGGCGACCACATCTTCTGCGCATGCTTGAACTCGCGACCTTTGGCGGTGTGGCCGTCCTGCGCGACGGGGTCGTGATTCCCTGGACGCTTCGCGGCTGGCAGCGCGCCGCGCTGTTGGCCCTCCTGGCCGGCGTCGGCAAGCGCGGGATCGATCGGCTTGCCCTCGCCTCGACACTGTGGCCCGAATCCCCCGAAGCGGCCGCCCGTCACTCGCTCGATGAGTTGTTGAGCCGAACGCGTCGCGAACTTGGTGAAAGGGAACTCTTCGTGGGGTCGATGCAGGTGGCGCTGAATGCAGCGGTCATCACCGCCGACGTGCAGCAGTTCGCGACGGACGTCGCCGCCAGTCGGCTCGAGGCAGCCGCCCAACGGTATCACGGGCCCTTTGCGGACGGACTGCGCACGGCGGATTCGGCGACCCTGGAGACGCGGATCACCGCCTTGCGCGCACAGTTCGCGGGCGACTTTCGCCGCGTGGCAGAAACGCTGGCCAGCGCCGCGGCGCGGCGTAGCGAGTTCTCCGTGGCGGCCCGCTGGTGGGAGCGTGTAGTGGCCGCCGATCCGGAGAGCACCACGGCCCTGCGCGCCTACGTCGAGATGCTGGCGGCGTCCGGGGACAGGGGGCGCGCCCTCGGCGTGGCGCGCGCACGCATCAAGCGCGACGCACTGGAAGGACGCGACGCCGACGTCACCCTCACCCAGTGGGTCGAGCGACTGACAGCGTCTGGTGCCCGCGTGATGCCGGTCGGCACGACGCCAACACCAACGGTCGACAGCAGGCGTGAAGGGGTGCTGGCGCGCGCACTCGGCGCGGAGATCCGCGTGGGACGACTCCGCGGAGAGGGTTCGCTCGAGGCCACCTGGCAGGGGACCGCCGTCGCCACCGGGGCCCAAGTGGAACTCCACCTCATCCAGCCGCGTGTCGCCGCCGGCATCGACCCAGCGTGTTTTCTCGAGGTCATGGGGCGCGCGATGCAGGTCTCGCACCCCGGCGTCCTCCCCACCCTGGACGCGCGCGCCACGCACGACGCCCTCGTGACGGTGACCGCCGTGCGCCCTGACGACACACTCAAGCAGCGCCTGAGGACCGGCGTCGGTCCGATCGCTGAGGTGCTCGATGTGGGCCTCCAGCTGGCACACGCACTGGACGCCCTCCATGCGGCGCAGCTCGTGCATGGCCTGCTGCGCCCGCGGCTCGTGGCGCTCGCGCACAACGCACCGCTGGTCTGCTCGGTCGGGTTGGGGCAGGTGCTGATGGGGCGACGTGGAATCGAGGATCGTTCCACCGTCGTCTCGATCGGCAAGCCACGGTACCAGGGCCCCGAACAGCTGGCCGGGACGGTGCCGCTGGGTGCATGGAGCGACGTCTACGCCCTCGGCGCGATACTGTACGAGTGGCTGGGTGGAGCGCCCGCCTTTCCGGAGACCGCGGACGGCGCGCTCCGGAAGATGGCGGAACCACCGCCGTCGCTGCGGGCGACGCGACGCACGGTGCCTGTCGCGCTCGACAACCTCGTATGTGCATGCATGGCGCCACACGCGGCAGATCGTCCCGCACACATGCGCGAGGTCGTGCAGGGACTGAGCTCCATCGGTTGACTCCTGTTCCTTCCCACGGCATCTCCCACATTCCCACGAACCACCGCCATGACGCAGAATACCGACGATCACCGGCGTGCCCTCGACTCGGTCCTTCGCACGGCGTCGAACGTGCCCGCCGATGCGTGGAACCATGCCCCCACCGAGGGCAAGTGGTCCCCGGCGCAGGTCGTTGAACACCTGCGCATGACCTACACCACCATTCGCGCCGAGCTCGGTGGGCGCGAAGGGTTCCGCATCCGGCTCAGCTGGTTGCAGCTCAAGCTGGTGCGATGGCGCTTTCTCGCGGCCATCACCCGCGAAGGGCGCTTTCCCCCCGGCACACCGGCCGTGCGCGAAGTCCGGCCCGGCCCCGGGCCGTACGATCGTGATCAACTCCTGGCCCAGCTGCGTTCAGAAGGTGAAGCCTTCGAGCAGGAGATTCGCGCGGCCAGCGCATCCGGGCGCCTGCTCAGCCACCCCTTCCTCGGCAAGCTCACCATCGACGAAGGACTGGCCCTGGTGACGCATCACCTGCGGCATCATGAGAAGCAGCTTCCGGGAGCCGTCGAAGCCACGGTACCCTGAGAGGGCGCCCGCGCCGAAGGGGTTCGCTGCCGAGCCGAACAGTTCGAGAGGCTCCCATGGCCTGAACCACTGCGGCAGGCCGCGGGTCCCGATCGACCGTCGGCGCGCTGTCGCGTCGCGACGTCGACCGGGGGAGATAGACGTTACGCCCGACCTGACCGCGGCCCGTACTTTGCCGCCATCCGGGTGGTGAGCCGGTCGCTCACATGGCAGCTTCTCTTCGTGTCTCCAACGGTCTGGGGGTGGTGATCATGGGTAGGGAGCAACAAGTACGGAAGGCGGCCAATGAGGGGATCAGTGCGCTCCGTCGTGGCCGCCGGGACGAGGCCGCGACCCACTTCGACGAGGCTCTCGCCCTCTGCGATGACCTCGAGCCGGCACTAACAAGGCGTGGCGAGTTGTCCAGCCTGTCACTGCTCTTCCAACAGGCCGGGTTCGGGGATCTTGCCCTCGCGGCAGCGCAGGACGCCCTCGACATCGTCAAGGCGGAAGGGCGCACCGACCTGCTTGGCGGTGATTTGCTGGCCGTGGGAAACGCGCACCAAACGCTCGGCAACACGACGGCGGCGATCGCGCTGTTCGAGGAGGCGTTGGCCCTGTGTATCGCCCAGGAGCGCTGGGCGGATGCGGCGTCGGCCAGCACCAACATTGCCGGCCTCGCCTTCAACGAGGGGAATCAAGACCGCGCATTTGCCTTGCTGAAACAAAGCCTCGACTTCCTTGCCAGGAACCCGTTCCCGCACACGGAGATCCAGACGCGATTCCTGCTGATGCAAGGGCTGGAGATTACGAAGGGCGACCTCGACCTGGCCCTGGCCAACGCCAAGCAACTTGTGACGCTGCTTGGTGAAATGCCGCACGATCAGCGGGAGATGACGCTGCGGTTCATCGACCGGATGACGGATCGCTACCTGGCCGAGCGACCCCAGCCTGCGGGCAAGCTGTGGAAGATTTTGCAGTTCCCGCAGTTAGGGTGACCGACGAAGACGCCCGTGGACGCCCGCGCGGAACTCCTCGCGACCACTCCTTCGGATGCGGTGCATTCCGCGGCACTCGAGCAGGCGTGGCAGCTCATCGTCGATGCGCCGGCGACGCAGGCGCTCGACATGCAGCTCGCATTCATCGACCCCGCCACCTGCTCGCCCCAACTGACGGAGAGTCGGTACTTCACGCGCAACATGCTGGCGCTGCGAGACGAAGCGCTCATCATCTTGAACCTGGGGTTCCTGACGACGGTTGAGCTGCAGCTTCGCGCGATGTCGCAGTCGGTGACGTTCCGGCAGACGCAGTATCTCGCGTCGGACGAAGAGCTGCTCGCCCTGGTGCGACGCGTGCGTGACACACCGGATCGGTGGCTGAAACGATGGCGCCGCATGGCGAGCGCCGAGCAGTCTGCCGCGCTCATCGAGGAACTCGCGCTCGTCCTGGTGTTCTTCCTCGGCCACGAAGTCGGGCACCTCCTCGGTCGGCATCCCGAGGGCGCCTTCGCCGCGTTCATGGACCCGAACGCCGTGGGGCTCGCGACCCATGGCGCGGCAGCACTCAAGCTGGCGCGCCACGTCGAGGAGTTTGAGGCGCACCACTTCGGCTTGCCGGGGTTCGGCAAGGCGGCTGACGGCGAAAGCGAAGTCCGCAAGGTGCTGGAGACGTTCCGCGCCGAACATCCGGATCGCCATGCGCAACTGGAAGCGTTTTTCGCCCGAGAGGAGGAGGCCGACGACTGGAGCCACGTGATCCTTCGCGACCACCTCGCGTCGCTCGACCCGGACGCGGCCGATCGCCAGCGGTATTTGCTCGGTCGCGGGATCTTTGCGGTATCGCTCTGCTCGTGGTACGCCGACTTCGATGTCTTCGCGACCCTGATCTCCGGCACGCCGCTCCAGTCCACCACGCTGCTGTACATCGAGATGATGAAGTCGCGACAGACGTATGTCGCGGCGTCCGCGCTGTTCGGCGATGTGCATCGCTTCACGCTCCTCCGCGGCGCCCTGGCGTTCGAGAGCATCTTCCGCGACGTATGGGCCCTCCCCCCGGAGCAGCGCACGATGCGACATCCGGGGCCCGCCGACCCAACGGGCCTGGTCGGTGCGGAGTTGTCTGCGTGGCGACGGCGCGAGTCCATCCAACGCTACACCGTGCTCTGCATTGCCATGGACACCGCCGTGAAGTTCGCATATGTCGGTGTGAGCACGCCCTGGATGCTTCAGGCCGACCAGCAACGTGGAACACCGCAGCTCTTCGCCATGCACTTCGAGACGATGACGCAGGTGATGGAACGCCTCGACCGCTTCGCCTGACCCCACCATGCCATTTCGCGTTGTCCGTGATCGCGCATCCCGTGCCGAAGAGCTGCTCCCGCAGGGATGGCAGCTGTTTGCCCGTCCCACGAACCTCGAGCCACCGGGGACGATCTTTCGGATCGACAGCAATGGCGCGCGCTACATCGTCCAGCGACTGGAGGTGACGATCACGACCGGCGCGGAACCGGGGGAGGTCTTCCAGCGATCGATCGAGACACGACTCAGCCTGGTGGCGCGCCTGCTGGGCCTGGTGCCCGGGATGGAGGCCAGCGCGCGGCGCACCGAGGCGATCGCCTTCGAGATCGGTCATCCGGTACGACAGTCAACGACCGACGTCGACATCGAGCGGGCCCTCGCCCCGGTCCTCGCCGACTTTCCGTTCAAGGCCGGCAACCGGTACTTCATCATCCGGGAAACCCGCACCGCCACGAGCATGCGGTACCGCCTGACGCAAGGACAGGCGCTGGCGCTCGGCGCCGACGGTCTCCCGGTCGGCGCAGGAGCAATCTCCGCCTCGGTCGAAGCGAGCACGGACGGCTTCACGTCCATCGAGCAGACCTTCCCCGAGCCCCTCGCCGTGATGTTCCTGCCCGAGGAGATCACCCCCGTGCGGTCCGGGCTGGCCGATGACGTGGCGTCCCTGGGTCGGGTGGCGGTGCGCGCCCCGCTGGAGTGGGGTGAACCCGACTATGCGGTCGTGCGGGTCCACTATGGCACGGATCGCACACCGAGCGCACCGGACCCGCTGCCGGGGTTTGGACCAGGCCGCGGGGAGCTTGTGTATGGGCGATGCGACGTGAGCATTCCGCGCGACCATCGCATGGGCGACCTCGAGAGCCCGTCCATCTGGCGCCTCGAGTTCCGGGAGGACCCGGCACGACACGTGGTCGTGCTGGACGTGACGGCGCAAACGCGTGCGGAGTTCATGGGCGAGCTGGCGACGCGCGCCCAAAGGGCCCGGCAAGCCCTGTTGTTCGTGCATGGATACAACGTGGCGTTCACCGACGCGGTGCGCCGCACGGCGCAGCTGGCCTACGACCTTGGCGCGTCCGGCCCCCCGATGTGCTTCAGCTGGCCGTCACAAGGGAGCGTGCCGGGCTACACCGTCGACGAGGCCAACATCGAATGGGCCGAACGTGACCTGGTCACCTTCCTCATGACGGTACTGGAGGTGGCGACCGTCGAGCGGCTCTACGTCCTTGGGCACAGCATGGGGACTCGCGGGGTCACGCGCGCCTTGATGCGGCTGCTGGCAGGCCATCCAGCGCTCGCGACGCGCGTGCGGGAAGTGATCCTGGCGGCGCCAGATATCGATCGCGACGTGTTCCTGCGAGATGTGGCACCCGCCCTGCACGCGGTGGGCATGCCGGTCACCCTCTATGCGTCGTCACGGGACAAGGCGTTGGCAGCATCACGCACGGTGCACGGGACCGCGCGAGCCGGAGACGTGGACGGCGGTGTCGTGGTGGCGCCCGGGGTCGAGACGATCGACGCGAGTGCCGTGGAGACCGGCTTCCTCGGGCACTCGTATTTCGCCGAGGAGAAATCGTTGATCGGCGACATCACGGAGCTCCTGCATCACGGCTCACGGGCCTCGTCGCGGCGGCGGCTCGAGGCCGTGAACGCCGGAGCCGCTGGCCAGTTCTGGCGGTTCCGCGAAGGGTAGGTGGATCACCCAGGGGTGGAGCGCTGCGCCGCACGCACCTCGCGAAGGCCGTACTGGATGAACGAGAGGATGCCGACCCACGCGACAAACCCGATCAACGCGTACTTGCCCAGCAACGGGACGTTGACCGGCGCGTTGTTGACCATGTGCAACCCGATGGCGAGCCCATAGACACGAAGGAACCTGGGGTCCCGCAACAGGTCGAACCGGAAGGGCTGGTTCCCGCGCACGCGCCAGAGGGCGGCCCCCACCAGCCCGGTCCACAAGGAGTGATCGCCAAGCAGGTTCAGCCAGCCGCGCGTCGTGATGATGTCGAACATGCCGTCCAGGCCGTTGCGAACGAAGCCCTGGACAAAGACGTACCCCATCGTCTCAAACACGGAAAAGCCCGTCCCGATGGCCGCGCCAATGAGCAGCCCGTTCAGCGTCCAGCGGTAGCGCGGGTTGGCGGCCACAATGAGCAACGCGCCGAGCTTGGCGGTTTCCTCAATGAGGCCGGCGCTCATGGAGCCGAGCCACGAGGACAGGTTGGACACGCGAAAGCCGAACAGGGCGGCCAGGAGCGACAGCACCCCACCGAAGACGAGCCACTTGAGCAGGAACTGCAACGAGACGTTCCGCGGCACGTTCATCTCGAAGAAGAACACCAGGATGGTGAGCGGGAAGGCGAGCGAACCGATCACCATGACGCCGGGAATGAAGTACGGATTGCCAAACTCCCGGAAGCCGTACACGAGCAGCGCGTAGGCCACCACGCTGAACAGGAAGATGCGCGCAAAGGCCCAGGGTCGGGGCCAATCCGTGGCGACGCTGGCCAGGTCGGGCGTGGTATGCGTGGTCCCGGCCACGAAATACTCCTCGATCTCCTCGTCGGAGCGCTTCTTGAACACGTCGCTGAACAGGTCGGCCGCGCTGAACCCCTGGATGCGTTCGAGCCCGGCCGCGGCAGAGACGCGGGCACTCCACTTGGAAAACACCCCGGTATCCGGAGGGATCTCCCCGCGCGCGTTGGTCAGGCGCCAGAGGGAGCGACCCACGCGCAGCTGCTGCGCCTTGCCTAACGGCGTCGTCCCGGTCACGCGGACACCATCCAGGAAGACGTCAGCGCCTTCGGATGGCTGGACGGACACCACGCCGCCCTCGATGCCAACCACCGCATGTGCGGCCATGACGTCGGGGTCGTCGCTGAGGATGTTGCTCCGTGCGGCGCTCCCGATCATGTAATAGCCATCGGCCAGGGCGACCCGTTTGCCAGCATCGGGACCCGAGAAACAGGAGAGAAAGAGGTTCGGGTCCCGACGCGTTGCGGGAGTCACCGGTTCGGCCATGGTGGCCTCTGCCTATGGTTGGGGCCGGCAGAGCTTACCCCATCCCTGCGGGTCACGCCATATGGCGCCGATCGGGCCATCGCTGAAGCACCAACCCTCCCCGTGGCGACAGGCGTCGGGGCCGTCCGCTGAAACCCGTCGTGCGACGGCGCCGTCCCAATCGTGGAGGCCGGCTCACCCCATCGCCCGCGATCCGAATGTCACCCTTCCGCTTTGCCTGGCGCGCGCTGGCGTCGCGGCCCGCCTTCTCGGTCATCGTCATCGCCTGCCTCACGTTGGGCATCGCGGTCAACACGACCCTCTTCGCGGTCTTCGACGCCATCCTGTGGCGGCCCTACGACTTCGCGCAGCCCGAACGCCTCGTGGTCCTCCAGACCCAGCAGCTGGCGCGTGGACGCGAGGGCGGCCTCGCCCTCGCGTCCTTCCGCGAGATCCAGCGCGAGTCGAAGAGCTTCCAGGGAATCGGCGGTTCGATGGGCCGGAGCCTCACGATCACCGATGGGGAAGAACCGGAGCGGCTCACGGGTGCCTCCGTCAGTGCCTCCCTCTTTCCGGTGTTGGGGATCCAGCCACAGCTCGGTCGGCTCTTTCGCCCGGATGAGGATGCGGGCGCGGCGCCCACCGTCGCGCTGATCTCGGACGCACTCTGGCGACGCCGCTACAATGCCGATTCCTCCATCATCGGGCGCGCCATCCAGATCAATGGCGAACCGCACACCGTCGTTGGTGTGCTGCCCGTCGGCTTCCGTTTTCCGGAGACACACGACCTCTGGATCCCCATGGGCAACTTCGGCCCGATGGACAACCGCGATATCCGCCCCGTGGAGACTTACGCGCGCCTGCGTGATGGCGTGACGATCGAACAGGCGCGCGCCGAATACGAGGCGATGGTCACGCGACTCGAGGCCGAGGCGGGATTGGCGGATCGCCAGTGGACCGGGAAGATGACCGACCTGCGCACCGCCTTCACTCCCGACGAGATCCGGCTGGTCATCGTGGCCATGATGGGGGCGGTGACCTTCGTCCTGTTGATCGCCTGCGCCAACATCGCGAACCTCATGCTCGCCCGTGCGTCGTCGCGCGAGCGCGAGATCGCCGTGCGCGCCGCCCTGGGCGCAGGGCGCGGGGCCATCGTCCGGCAACTTCTCGCGGAGTCGGCCATACTCGCCGTGATCGCAGCCGCGATCGCCATCCCGCTCACCTCGCTGGGACTGTCCCTGATCGATCGTGGCATTCCACCTGGTGACGAAGTTCCCTACTACATCCAGTGGCGCCTCGATGCCCGCGTGGTGGCCTATGCCTTTGTGGTGTCGCTGCTGGCCGCGCTGGCGTTCGGGTTGTTCCCCGCCTTGCAAGCGACCGGTGGTCGCATCTACGCCGCGTTGAAGGAAGGTGGTCGCGGTGCGGGGTCGAGTCGCTCCAAGCAGCGCACCCGGTCGATCCTCGTCGTCACCGAGGTCGCGCTGGCCATGCTGCTCCTCGTTGGTGCTTCGTTGTTCGTCCGCTCGTTTGCGGTCATCGAGCAGGAAGGGGTGGGCTTCGACACGGCGCCGATCATGACGATGCGCGCCTTCCTGCCGGGCACGCCGTACGACTCGGCGCTCACGCGCCAGCAGCGCATCGAGGATGTCGTGCGGCGCATGTCCGCCCTCCCCGGCGTGCAGGCCGTGACCGCGTCGAGCATGATCCCGCTCGATGGCGGTGGGGCGTGGAGCCGCCTGCTGGTCGCCGGCAAGGACCAGCGACCGGAGGAAGGTCCTGAGGTGTGGTGGAGTGGTGTGACCTCGCAGTGGTCGCGCGTCCTCGGGCTGCAGTTCGTGGCGGGGCGCGACCTCACCGAGGGTGAGGCGCAGGGCCGCGCGGCGGTGGCCGTGATCGACGACCGGTTGGCGCGCGATCATTTTGGCGGCAACGATCCCCTGGGGCGGCAGTTCCGGTTCCCGGGTGACACCACCCTGCCGATGTTCACGGTCGTTGGTGTGGTCCGCCACTACCGGCAGGGACAACTGGGCGACCGCGAGGAGGACCTGCCGTCGGTCTTCGTGCCGCTGGCGTTCATGGTCCCACGTGGGGTCGGCGTGATGGCCCGCGTTGCCGGCGATCCGTCGTCCCACACGGCGGCGATGCGCGACGCCATCCGCGCGGCGGACGCCTCGATCCCCGTCTACGACGTGAACACCATGGAAGCAGTCCGCCGCCTGGGCTTCTGGCAGTACGGACTGTTCGGGTCGATGTTCGGCGTCTTCGGCCTCGTCGCGCTCATCCTCGCGGCCATCGGGGTGTACGGCGTCATGTCGTACAACGTCTCGCAGCGCACGCGGGAGTTTGGGGTGCGGCTGGCTCTTGGCGCGCAACGCGAGGGAGTCCTCGCCCTCGTCGTGCGGCACGGGGTCTCCCTGGCCCTGATCGGGATCGGCATCGGCCTCGTGCTGGCCCTGGGCACCACCCGCGCCCTGCGCTCGCTCCTGACGGTGAGCAGCACGGACCCGATCAGCTTTGGCGTGGTGTCGTTGTTCCTGGCCGCGGTGGCGTTCCTTGCGAGTTACCTCCCGGCGCGCCGGGCCACTGCCGTGGACCCGATCGAGGCGCTGCGCGCGGACTAACGCGCAGCACCTCCCGCCGCGGAGGCCCGCCGTACCGAGTCGGCGATGAGCGAGTCCGCGCGCGACGCGCGGCCGGACCGGCGTTCGTACGCCGCCAGCTTGCTGAGGGCGCCTAACGTGACCGGATTCGCCTCGCCCATCGCCTCACGCATCACCCCGTACGCGCGCTCGTACCACTGGCGTGCCGCGTCGGCCTGGCGGCGTGCTTCGGCCAGGCGCGCCCGTGCCGTGAACAGGCGCGTCTCGGGACCGACCCGCTGGGCGCCGGTCACCTGCTGCAGGGAATCCCCGGCGCGGGTGAGCCACCGATCGGCGTCGGTAAACGCGCGGGCCCGCGTCGCGACCTCGCCCCGCAACCGGAGCACGTTCGCCCACTCCACCGGCGCGGGGACGCTCAGCCCGTGGATCAGGCGCAGCGCAGTGTCGGCCATCGCACTCGACTCGTCCAGCCGTCCGAGTTGGGCCAGGTCGTCCCCGAGCTGCCACCGGATCTGTACCTCCGTCAGGGACCCGCTCCCCAGGGAGGCGAGCACATCGGCGAGGGCACGTCGCCGCCGATCCGCTGCGGCCGCGTGGTCCCCGCGTCGACTGCCGTGGTTCCCCCAGTTGGCGAGCAGGATGGCGCGTTCGTGGCGCAGCCGGAGTGAATCGCGCGCGTACGACGCCACGGCGCGGGCGAACGCCGAGTCGGCGGCGACCCACCGTCCCTCCAGCATCAACGAGGTCGCCAGCCCTCCCTGGATCAGTCCCAGGATCCCGGCCCGCGGTGTCGGGCGGGCCAGCTCCCGCTCTTCGGCAGAGCGCATCAGGGGCTCGCCTTCGCGGAACTGGTGCAGGCCCACCGCCAGCAGCTGGCCTAACGACACCTCGGCGTCCGTGCGTTCGCTGTCGGGCGCGGCGGGCAGGGCCGCGTAACCGGCCACGGCCTCGCGGTATCGCGCGATCGCCTCCTCGTAGCGTCCCAAGTACTGCAAGGCGACCCCCGCAAAGTGCTGGTCGCGCGCCACCTCCACCGACCGCTCGCCCACCGTGCGCGCATGGAGCACGCGGGCCGAGTCCTGAAGGAGCAGGGCCACGTCGCCCCGGCCCCAGATGCTGTAGGCCTTCCCCATCGAGAAGTAGAGGTCGGCCCGCGTCCGTGGATCGTTCGCCAGCTCGCTCGTGACGCGCGACCGCGCGGAGTCCAGCACCTCCATGAGCCCCACGTCCCTTCGCCCGGTGCGGATGGTCGAATAGTGGGACGGGTCCGCAGCCCCAACGATGGCCTGCAGGTACTGGGTGACGCGGGACGCACGCGCCGATTCCTCCCGCGCCACGCGCGCCTGCCGCAGCGAGACCACGGTGCTGGCGACCATCGAGGCGACCGCAATCGTGCTTCCGGCCACGAGCGCGCGATGCCGGCGCACGAAGCGCACCACCCGGTACATCGGCGTGTCGGGCTTGGCCGCCACGGGGAGCCCGCGTTGGAAGCGGTGCAGGTCCTCGCCCAGCGCTGCCGCCGTGTGATACCGCCGCTCGGGTTCCTTGCGGAGCGCCATCAGGACGATCGCGTCCAGCTCCCCGCGCAGCAGGCGCTCGAGCGCGCGTGCATCGGGAAGTCCTGCCGCCGTCGCCGCGTCGTGTGTCACCACGCTGCTGGGGGGCGGAGGCTGCACGTCGTTGAGGACATCCTGCACACGCGCCGGGGTCTTTCCGTCCACGTCATATGGCGCGGTGCCAGACAGCAGGCGATAGAGGATGACACCGGCCGAGTAGATGTCAGTGGCCGTGGTCACGTCTTCCCCGCGCGCCTGTTCGGGCGATGCGTACGCGCTGGTCAGCGCGAGCTGCGAGTGCGTGGCGGCACCGTCGGTGATCTCCGGGGTGACGAGCCGCGCGATCCCGAAGTCGAGCAGCTTCACCACACCATCCGTGTTGACCAGGATGTTGCGGGGCTTGAGGTCCCGGTGCACCACGAGGTTCCGGTGGGCAAAGTCGATCGCCGCACACACCTGCCGGAAGAGGTCGAGCCGCTGCGCCACCGTGAGCGTGCGATCACGACAAAAGACGTCGAGCGGTACGCCGTCCACGTATTCCATCACGAGGTACGGGATGCCGCGCTCGGTCGTGCCGCCGTCGAGGAGCGTCGCGATGTTCGGGTGCTGCAACCGGGCGAGGATCTGTCGCTCCCGCAGGAAACGCCTCGTCATTGCTGATCCGTGCAGCCCGGCCGCCAGCGTCTTGATTGCCACACGCCCCGTGTACGCCGCGTCGGCTCGGTGCGCCTCGTACACCGCCCCCATCCCCCCTTCGCCGATCTTGCGCGTGACTTCGTAGGGCCCAAGTCGCTCGCCGATCAGCAGGGGCTCGGGGAGGAGCGGGCCGACGTCTTCTGCGCCGAGATGCTCCGCGGCTGATCGCTCCCATGCACCGGCGTGATCCAGCGCGTCGAGCAGGCTCTGCACCTCGTCGCGCAGGCGCGCGTCGCCCGCACAGGCACGCGCGAGCATTGCCTCGCGGGTGTCGGGCGCGGCGTCCACCACCTGGTCAAAGATCGCCCGGACCGCGGCGTACCGGTCCGGCGTCAGGGGTTCATGGGAATGGGTGCGCATGGTGGGTTCCCGCTACACGCGCCATCTCGCGCGTTCAGGGCTCACGGCGCGTCGCTCGCGCTGTCCAGTGCACGCTGGAGGAAGGCACGGGCGAATGACCAGTCCCGCTTGACCGTGGCGGTCCCGATCCCGAGCGCTTCGGCCGTCTCCTCGACGCTCAGCCCGCCAAAGAACCGCGCCTCCACCACCTTCGCCGCCCGCGGATCGAGCATTTCCAGTTGGTGGAGGGCATCATCGACGGCGATGACGTCGAGCGCGTCCGGCTGGGACGGAGCCTGGGCATCACCGATGTCGATGCGGGCGCCACCGATGCGCTTCGCGCGCCCGCGGGCGCGTGCATGGTCGAGCAACACGCGGCGCATCGCCTGCGCCGCAATCCCGAAGAAGTGCGACCGGTTCTTCCACTCCGTCGATCGCTCATTCACGAGGCGGAGGTAGGCCTCATGGACGAGCGCGGTAGGCTGCAGCGTGTGCTCGAC
>JAEUJK010000019.1 GCA_016794735.1 Gemmatimonadota bacterium
AGACGACCCAGTGGATCATGAATGTCGATGGCTCGCGGAACCGCGTGCTCATGAACGGCGGCGCCGTGGAGTGGTCGCCGGACGGCTCCCGCATTGCGTACACGGGCCCCGGCCAACCGAGTGGTTCCCAGATCTTCGTGAGGTGGATGGATGCGGAGGGTGCGGTGTCGCAGTTGACGCGCCTCACGCAGGCACCGAGCAACATCCAGTGGTCGCCGGACGGCAAGTGGATCGCGTTCAACATGCTGGTGCCGAAGGTCGAGCGCTGGAACATCCCGATGCCGGCCGCGCCGAACGGCGCCAAGTGGACCGAACCGCCGCGCGTCGTGACGCAGCTCGACTATCGCCAGGACGGGCAGGGATTCACCCCCTCGGGGCACACGCACATCTTCGTCGTGAGTGCCGACGGCGGCTCGCCGCGCCAGGTCACGACGGGTGACTGGAACCACACGGCGCCGCAGTGGATGCCCGATGGCCGGAGCCTGGTGTTCACCGCCGATCGTGTTCCCGACGCCGAGTATCGTTGGCGCCAGGGCGACATCTACAAGGTGGATGTGGCCAGCGGGGCAATCACGCAGCTGACGCGCCGCAGCGGGCCCGACAACTCGCCGACGCCATCGCCGGATGGGCGGTTCATCGCCTACACCGGCTATGACTCCGTGCGCCAGACGTGGAAGGACGCCGAGTTGTACGTGATGAATGCGGACGGCTCCAACCCGCGGCAGATCTCCGGGAACTTCGATCGCTCGCCGCAGGGACTGATCTGGGCCACCGACATGTCGGGCGTCTACTTCAGCGCCGAGAGCGAGGGTTATCGCAACCTGTACTTTGCGCCGCTGAACGGGAGCGGGGTGAAGCCGGTCACCACCGGCAAGCACATGCTCTCCACCGAGGAGATCTCGAGGACGGGCGGCATTGCCGTAGGCACGCTGGCCGATGCCACGCGACCGGGTGACATCGTCACCTTCTCGATCGCCGCGCCGAAATACACGCAGCTCACGGCGGTGAACGACGACGTGCTCGCCGGCAAGAAGCTCGGGGATACGGAGGAGATCTGGTACACCTCCGTCGATGGCCTGCGCATCCAGGGATGGATCGTGAAGCCCCCCGATTTCGACCGCACCAAGAAGTACCCGCTGATGCTGGAGATCCACGGCGGCCCGCACTCGATGTACAACGGCGCGTTCAACTTTGCCCGCCAGAACCACGCGGCCGAAGGGTACGTGCTCCTCTACACCAACCCGCGCGGCTCCACGGGCTACGGCACGAAGTTCGGCAACGAGATCAACAACGCCTATCCGGACAAGGACTTCGACGACCTGATGGCCGGCGTCGACACGGTCGTGAACCGCGGGTACATCGACACGAAGCGCATGTACGTGTTCGGGTGCTCCGGTGGCGGCGTGCTCACGGCGTGGATCGTCGGGCACACCGATCGGTTTGCCGCGGCGAGCTCCAACTGCCCGGTGATCAACTGGCTGTCGTTCGTTGGCACGACGGATGGCCCGGGGTGGTACCGGAACTTCGCCAAGCCGTTCTGGGAAGACCCGAGCGAACACCTGCGCCGCTCGCCCATCATGTACGTGGGGAACGTGAAGACGCCCACGATGCTGATGACCGGCGTGCTCGACCTGCGGACGCCGATGCCGCAGACCGAGGAGTTCTATGAAGCACTCAAGTTCCGGAAGGTGCCGACGGCGATGATCCGCTTCAACGAGGAGTGGCACGGCACGTCGAGCAAGCCGTCCAACTACCTGCGGACGCAGCTCTACCTGCGTTCGTGGTTCGAGCGCTGGACCCACGGCGCCGCGGCCACGACGCAATGACGTTTCGCACGCTGGATGCCGGGGAGATCCTCACAACGCTGGAACGCCTGACGCAGCGCATCGAGGAACGCTTCCCCGGCTCCGGTCTCGGCAAGGTCTCACGGGAACTCCACGGCATCGGTCGCGAGTGTGCGGCCGGTGCCGTGTCGTTAGGCCGCCCCAACTGGCCACTGCGGCTCGGCACCGCGGCGGTGGGCGTCCTGGCGTTCATCGCGATCGTCTGGGGGCTGGTGCGGACGGCGCGCCTCGTCGACCCCGCGCAGGGAATCGGGCTCGACGACTACTTCTCCGGCATCGAGTCCGTCATCAACGAGATGGTCTTCCTCGGGATTGGCGTCTGGTTCCTCGCGTCCATCGAGGGACGCGTGAAGCGCCGGGCCGCGCTGCAGCAGCTCCACGGGCTGCGGGCCATCGCCCACGTCGTCGACATGCACCAGCTCACCAAGGACCCGGACCGGCTCCTCGTGCAGGCGCAGGACACGGAGTCGTCGCC
>JAEUJK010000426.1 GCA_016794735.1 Gemmatimonadota bacterium
TCATCGACACGAAAGGCGCGGTGCAGCCAGAGCGAATGGTCGAGCGATGCCATCTGCAGCCCGCGCGAGCGGAAGGTCAAGCCGTGGGGTTGCAGCGCCGTCGTGATCAGGCCGTAGTCGGACACGTACGCCAGCACGGCCTGGTGCAGCAACGTCTCATCCGGGAGGGTGTTCACCGTCTTGAACCAGACGTGGCGCACCGGCTCGTGCGGGACGCCGGGGGCAAACGGATCGATCGGGTTCACGGGGCGAAAATCCACCGGGCGATCCTGCGTGAGCACGGTACGCAGCGGCTCCGGGATCCGGTCGGCCATCTCGCGGATCAGGTCGAGTTCCGGGGAGAGGGACTCCGGAGGCGGCACGTCCGGCATCTGGTGCTGGTGCTCATGCCCCGCTTCCGCGACGTGAAAGGACGCCGACAGGTTGAAGATCGCCTGGCCGTGCTGGATCGCGGTGACGCGCCGTGTGGTGAAGCTCTTCCCGTCGCGCAGCCGATCCACGAAAAAGACGATCGGCGCCTCCAGGTCGCCGGGCAGGATGAAGTACCCATGGACGGAGTGCGCCTCGCGCCCCTCATCCACCGTGCGCCGCGCCGCAACCAGCGCCTGGGCGAACACCTGCCCGCCGAAGACCCGGCCGGATCCGAGGTCGCGATTGCGCCCGCGGTAGATGTTGACCTCCAGCGGCTCGAGGTCGAGGAGGTCGAGCAGAATGTCGTCAGGGCGGGCCATGCCCGGAATTCTATTCGGTTCCCGCGCGGGAAGCTCCCGCGCGAGCGGTGGTCGTCACCGCCCCCCGACGAGGGCCTGGTAGACGAGTGTCGGGAAACGCCCGGCTGCATCCGACGCGTTAGGCAGCATCTGGATCATGAAGACGATCACGAGCCGCTCGACCGGGTCGATCTTGTAGGTGGTGGCGTACGCCCCGCCCCACCCGTACGACCCGACCGACGCGAAGCCATCGGCGCCCGGGCGCTCCGCCACCGAGAAGCCAAGGCCGAAGCCCATCCCGTTGTCGCCGTAGAGGCGCCCGACCTGGTTGGTGCGCATCACGTCGATCGTCTTCGGGCCCAGCAGCCGCGTGCCATCGAGGGTGCCGCCGTTGAGGTACATCTGCAGGAACCGCCCGTAGTCGCGCGCGGTCGACAACATGCCGGCACCACCGGCGAAGTTGCGCCGCGGGCCGTCGACGTAATGCCCCTGCCCGCGCGCACCGTCCGGGGCACGCACGGCCTTTCGCGACGCGTCCGACATGTACACAGTCGCCAGGCGCTCGCGCTTGGCCGGCGGGAGGAAGTAGTGCGTGTCGCGCATGCCTAACGGCTCCGTGATGCGCGTGCGCACGAACTCGTCGAGCGACATGCCCGAGGCCTTCTCGACGACACACCCCAGGATGTCGGTGTTGTACCCGTAGACGAAGGCGCTTCCCGGTTGCGCGACGAATGGCAGGGTGGCCAGGCGCTCCATCGTCGTGCACACCGGCTCGTCCTTGTCCGCCGTGTACCAGCCGAATCCGGCGGCGGGACCGAGCCCGACGGCCTGGTATTTCGCCGAGACCTTGGCGTCGGTGCCGTAGGATATGCCGGCCGTGTGCGTGAGCAGGTCGAAGATGGTGATCGGCCGCCGCGCCGGGACGATCGAGTCTGCCGTCACCGCGACCGTCGTGCGGGCATACGCCGGGATGAACCGACTCACCGGATCGGTCAATGCGATGCGACCTTCCTCAACGAGCATCATGACCGCGGTGCTCGTGATCGCCTTGGTCTGCGACGCGATGCGGAAGATCGCGTCCGTGGTCATCCGCCGTCCCGCCTCCTTGTCGCTCCAGCCGAACGCGCGTTCGTAGACGACCTTCCCGTCCCGCATCACCAGCCCCACCGCGCCGGCGATGCTGCCGTCGTCAACGCGTTCCTGCAGGGCGCGATCGATCCGGGCCAGGCGATCGGGGGCGAACCCGCCGACCGGGGCAGCCTTTCGCGCCGGCTGGGCAAGGAGTGAGGTGCCCGCGAGGGCCAGGAGGAGGGTGCTCGTGCGCAGCGACATGGCAGGTTCGACGATGGTCGGGGGGGAACGCGGCCAGAGCTTAGCCCCAAATGCCCGCTCCTGCACCCCGAAAAACCGCCTCTTGACGGGACCCTCTGCCCCATATACCTTAGCACTGAGCAAACGAACACTGAACTACTTGGAGATCCCCAACAATGTCTACCTGGAACATCGACCCGACCCACTCCACCGTTGGCTTCTCGGTCAAGCACCTGATGATCTCGACGGTTCGCGGGCGCTTTTCGGACTACTCGGCCACCCTGAACCTGGATGAGGCCGCCCCGGCCAACTCCTCCCTCGAGGTGACCATCAACGCCGCCTCGGTCGACACGCGCACCGAGCAGCGGGACAACCACCTCCGGTCGGCCGACTTCTTCGACGTCGCCAACCACCCGTCGCTCACCTTCAAGAGCACCAAGGTCGACGGCAAGCTCGACGGTGACTTCACGGTCACGGGCGACCTGACGATCCGCGGCACCACGCGCCCGATCACGCTCAAGGCGTCCTTCGAGGGCGCGGGCCAGGATCCCTGGGGCAACGAGCGGAAGGCCTTCAGCGCCTCGGGCAAGATCAACCGCGAGGAGTTCGGCCTCACCTGGAACCAGGCCCTCGAGGCCGGCGGCCTCCTGGTCTCCACCGACGTGAAGTTCGAGCTCGAGGTGCAGTTCGTGCGCGCCGCGCAGGCCCGCCAGGCGGCCTAATCAAACGCAGCAAGGTGACGCGTCGGTCCGTTCCCGACGCGTCCGTCAGGGGGTGATGCGGGGCTCCTCGCCAAAATGGGAGGCCAATCCCTGCATCACCCCTTCGATCGTTGCGGCCTGGTCGAGGACGAAGTGCGACACGAATCGGAAGATCGGGTTGAAGACCTTCCCTTCCTCCGTGATGGTCAGCCGGGTCCCGCCGTCGGTGGCGCTCAGCGTGTACACCCAGCGCCCACCGAAGGGCAGCGTGCTGTCGGCAATCGTGCGCACGAGGCGTGTGGGCGGAATGGCCTCGGTCGTCTCGAACGGAATGGCGCCGTCACCCGTGTCTTCGAGCCACGTCTCGCGCGAGGTACCCGGCACCAGCTCCACCGAGGTCAGTTCCTTGCGCCACGTGAGCTGGCCGCGGTAGTCCGTGAGCACTCCCCAGACTTCGTCGGCCGGCCGGTTGAGCGCGAGCGTTCGCGTGGCCACGTGGTCGACCGGCAGCGTGGCGCCAACCCCGGCAACCGCGGCCACGATGACGACCATTCCCAGCACGACCTTCAGGGCGACGCGCATCCTCAGCTGCCCTGCACCTGCCGGAGCCGACCGCCGGAAAGGACGACACCCACCAGGACCACGGTGACGGCGCCGATGACGTTGTGCCAGAGGAAGGAGACCGCGGGCGCCGTGAACGACACGACGCCAACGGCAGTCATCCCGGCAATGAGTCCCCCGAAGGCGCCGATGGCGCGCGCGCCCGGAATCATGGCGAGCAGGAAGACGCCGAGGATGGAGCCGTAGAAGAACGAGCCGAACCGGTTCACGACCTCGATCAATGAACCGAGGGAGGCGGCGTACGTCGCCACGACGCAGGCGAAGATCCCCCAGACACCGGTCGCGGCCTTCGACACGCCGAGGAAGTGCGCGTCGGTGGCCTCGGGGCGCACCCATCGCCGGTAGAAGTCGATCACTGTCGCCGTCGACAACGAGTTCAACTCGGCGGCGATGCTCGACATGGCGGCGGCCATCACCGCGGCAATGAAGATCCCGGCGAGGCCGAGCGGGAGTTCGTTGAGGACAAAGTGCGGAATGATGTAGTTCACGTCGCGCGACGACTCGCCGGTGACGCGCGCGGCCATCTCGAGCGCCTCGGTGCGCACCTTGTTCACCTGCGCGTCGGCGGCGCGGAAGGCCTCGGTGGTGAGCGGTGTGCGATTGGCGGCGAGTTCCTTCGCGGCACCGGCACGAATCCCCGTGGCCGTCTGGAAGCGCTGGTTCACGTCGGCCCAGAGGACGGGCTCACGCTCCTGCACCACCCGCGCGTGGGCCGGGTTGAACAGGGCCGGCTGCGGCTGGAAGAGGTAGAAGACAAACACCAGAATGCCGATCAGCAGGATCAGGGCCTGGAGCGGGATCTTCCAATACGCGCTCATGAGGAGCGAGCTGCGCGCCTCGTCGACCGACTTGGCCGTGAGGTAGCGCTGCACCTGGCTCTGGTCCGTCCCGAAGTACGACAGCATGAGGAACGTGCCGCCGATGATCCCCGACCAGAAGGTGTAGGTCTCGTTGAGCGTGAAGGTGAAATCGAACGTCTTCATGCGTCCCACGGCGCCCGCGAGCGTGAGAGCGTCGTCCGCGGGGACCGGGAGCCGCAGCAGGAGCACGATGACGATGGCTCCGAGGGCCCCCACGATGAGGAACATCTGCTTCACGTCGGCCCAGGTCACGGCCTGCACCCCGCCGAGCATCGTATAGATGACGGTGGGCACCCCGATCAATGCGACCGACCAGGAGATCGGCCATCCGAAGATCGCGGAGAAGACAATGGCTGGCGCCGAGATGATGGCGCCGCACGACATGCCGCGCGAAATCAGGAAGAGGAAGCTGGTGAGCGAGCGCGTCTTCGCGTCGAACCGCTTCTCGAGGAACTCATAGGCCGTGTAGACCTTGGCGCGGTGCAGGAAGGGGACGAGGGTGACCCCGAGGATGACCATCGCCACCGGCAGTCCGAAGTAGAACTGGACGAACCGCATCCCGTCGGTGGCGCCCTGCCCCGTCGTCCCGATCATGGTCACGGCCGAGAGCTGGGTGGCCATGACGGAGAGGCCCACCGCCCACCAGGGGAGGTTGCGATTGGCCAGGAAGTACCCCTCCAGCTCCGTGGTCCCCTTGGCGCGCCGGAGCCCGTCCCAGACTACGTAGACCAGGTAGGTGACGATGATGACCCAGTTCAGCCAATGCATCGCTCAGCCCCTCCCGTGGTAGCGCACCTGGAGGAGCCAGAGGATGGCGAGGGCCACCACCTGGATCGAGAGGACGCGGAGGAGGGTTCGGCGGAACATGGATGGGGGGGGG
>JAEUJK010000887.1 GCA_016794735.1 Gemmatimonadota bacterium
GTCGAGCTCGAAGTGATGCGCTACGGCGATCGCAAGTCGTTCCGCGTGAAGTTGATCGAGGCGCCCGCCGAGGAACGGCAGGTCGCCGAGACGTCGCGCAACCGCGACGCCGAGCGCGAGGATGAACCGGTGCGCGGCGGCACGTACGAGGCCAAGCCGCTCGGCGCCACCGTCGAGGCCATCACGGATGAGTATGCGCGCGAGAACCGGCTCTCCGCCGATCGTCGCGGCGTCCGCGTCGTCGAGGCCGAGCGGTGGGCACTTCGCGCCGGCTACTTCTCGCCCGACGGCAGCGACCTGATCACGGCCGTGCTCTTCCCCCGCCCGCGCAAGGAGATCCGCAGCACCGCCGACCTCCGCGAGGTCCTCACGCGGGTCAAGGATGGCGACACCATCTCCCTGCAGGTCTACAACGTCCAAGCGCAACAGTCGCGCGTCGTGAGCCTGACGATCGGCGAGCAGTAGCGTCCAGGCACCGCACGCGACGAACGGCCCCCGGACCCCCGGGGGCCGTTTGTTGTCTGGTCTCGTGCTGCCCGTGCGGCCGTTCCCTCTCGTGCTTCGCCCTGGCGGTTGACCTTTTCACTGATGAAGCACGAGCAGCACGAGAAGTCAGGGTACTCGAGATGCACGCGTGGTTCGCCCACCCCGTGCTGCCCGTGCCGCCGTTCCCTCTCGTGCTTCGCCGTGGCGGTTGACCTTTTCACTGATGAAGCACGAGCAGCACGAGAATCCAGAGTCTCGAGAAGCACGCGTGGTTCGCCCACCACGTGCTGCCCGTGCCGCCGTTCCCTCTCGTGCTTCGCCGTGGCGGTCGCCTTCATTCCCGTTGAGGCCTGTCCACCCGACTCGTTATGCTTCCTCCATGCGCCCCCTTCTGTTGTTGATCGTCGCCGTTGCCGCTGCCGCCTGTTCCCGACGGGACGTCCCGGAGGCCGGCGCGCAGTCGCCCGCTGCCACCGTGGCGCCGCCAGCCCCAGCCGTGCCGGCCCGCGTCCCCAAGCCTGACTCCGTGCGCGCGTTGTACGTGAACGCCTGGGCGGCCGGCTCGCGCAGTCGCATGGCCGAGCTCATCCGCATCGCGGACGCCACCGAGATCAACGCGCTGATCATCGACATCAAGGAGTCGGACACCTACCTCTCGCACACCGGCACCACGATCGCGCTGGCCCGTGAGATCGGCGCCGACAAGCGACCCGCAACCACCTGGCTCCCCGAGCTGGTGGATACACTCCGCGCGCACGGGATCTACTCGATTGCGCGCATCGTGGTCTTCAAGGACCGGATGCTCGCCGAGCGCAAGCCCGACCTCGCGATCCGCCACGTGAACGGTGGCCTCTGGCGTGACAACAAGGGTGGTGCATGGGTCAACCCGTATGACCGCCGCGTCTGGGACTACAACATCGCGATCGCCCGCGAGGCGCTGGAGATGGGCTTCTCGGAGCTGCAGTGGGACTACGTCCGCTTTCCCGACGTGACCGAGAAGGCGCGTGCGACCATGGCGTTCCCGGGGAGCAATGGCGTCTCGCGAGCCGACAACATCCAGGCATTCCTGCGTTACTCGAAGGAACAGCTCAAGGACCAGGGCGTCCCGGTGACGGCCGATGTCTTTGGGCTCGTGACGCACCTCGAGGACGATGTCGGGATCGGGCAGAACTGGGAGCGCGTGATCACCGCAGCCGACGCCGTGTTGCCGATGGTGTATCCCTCGCACTACTACGCCGGGTTGTACGGCTTTCCGCGACCAGGGCTCAAGCCGTACGAGGTGGTGCGACTTGCGACGGCGGACGCGGTGGAACGCACGCGCTTCATCGCCGACTCC
>JAEUJK010000892.1 GCA_016794735.1 Gemmatimonadota bacterium
GCCGAGCGCGCGATGCGTTGCACGGTCGGCGTCGCACAATCCTCGGGTGCGACGCGCCGCAGCATGACCACGCCGATGGCGAGCAGGGTGCCGACAAACGACACCCAGCGTGCCAGGGCAACCCCGCCCTCCGAGAGCAGCATCTCGACCATCTACAGGACCCGACGAGGCTCCGCCGTCGCCGCGTCGCCCGTGTTCGGTGTTCCCGTGCGTTCCATGAGCAGCACTTCGGCGCCGTCGTCGGAGCGCGGACAATGCTCCACCCCACGAGGCACGACGAACAACTCGCCGGGGCCCAACTCGACGTTGCCGCTTCGCAGCTGCAGGGTCACACGCCCACGCAACACCAGGAAGAGGTCGTCGGTGTCGTCATGTGAATGCCACCGGAATTCCCCCTGGAACCTGGCGACCATGAGGTCGTGCCCGTTGAACTCTGCCACCGTATGGGGCTGCCACGGATGTGCGACGGCGGCGAGTTTCTCGGCGAGGTTGATGCGTTGCACCGGGCAGGGGGCGAGGGTCCCCGCAAGCTACCCCGGGCGTCAACCGGCGGTCAGTGCGTGTGCCGCCCGAGCGTCGTGATCAGGAGTCCCGCGGCGAACAGCGCGACGCGAATCGCGAGGTCACTGCGCGAATGGACGCTGCGCCATTCGCTGAGGATGAGCGCGCCCGCGAGGTAGATGAAGGTCCCCGCCCCCAGCGCCAGCATCACACCGCTCGACGACACCACCCCGGCACCGAGCACCAGCGTCGCGATGGCACTCACCGCCGCGAGCACCGCCGTCGCCACGTTCAGCGCCACGGCACGCCGCATCGTCATCCCCGCGGCAAGCAGCAGGGCCACGGTGCCGAGTTCACGCGGCAACTCATGCAGGGCAATCGCCACCCCCGTCACGATGCCTAACGTGGGTTCGTCGAGGTAGGCACCGGCAATGAGGATCCCGTCGACCGCGTTGTGCAGGGCGTCGCCGACCACGAGCAGCGGCACCAGCTCCCGCATGCGAGCCGTCCCCGTCATCGCGATGCTCCCCGGCACCGCCACCCCACCCAGCCCGGCGGGTGCCACACGCGCGTGCAGCAGGCGATCCATCACGAAGAAGGCACTCCCGCCCACCGCCATCCACCCCATGACGGTGAGGCTCGCGCCACCCTTCGCGAGAGCCTCGGGAATCAGGTGGAAAAGCGGCGCGCCAACGAGCGCACCGGCGGCGAGCGGAACCAGCCGACCGAGATGCCTGCCGAGGAGCTGGGGGCGCTGCGCGAAGATCGTCATGCCGAGCAGCGGCAGCGCCGAAACCAGCGCCACCACACCCAGGCTGCTCAGCCACGGTGACACGTTCAGTGCCCCCCCACCGAGACGCAGGTGGAGCAACGACCGTACAACACCACCTCGTGCCCATCGAGGACGAATCCCGGCGGGGCGAATCGCGCCAGGTCCTGCGGGCATCCGGCCACTTCATAGACCCGCTCGCATCCGCGGCAGTGGAAGTGGTGGTGGTGACCCCGGTGCGACATCTCGTATCGGGGCGCGCTCCCGGGCAGCTCCACGGGCACGACGCTCCCGTCGGCGGTCATCGCCTTGAGCACGCGGTAGACGGTCGCGATCCCGAGCCCGGGGACCTGAGCCTGTGCGCTCTCGAGGATCTCGAACGGCGTAAGTGGCCTGTCTGCAACGACTAAGGCCTCCTTCACCGCCGACTTTTGCTTGGTGTTTCGTTCCATCTCGCGATCTCTATTGATACCAAGATATCAATATCGGCCCGCGAACGGAATGGGTCGGCCCCTGCAGGGGCCGGGCTGGGTCGCTAGCGACCCGCGCTTACCAGGTAGTCCACGATGTACGTCCCGAGCCAGTGGGTCCCGACGTAGTCGGCGTCGTACATCCCGTTGATCCCCGCTTTCGCCTGCATGGCCGCCAACCGACGGTAGGCGCTCACGCGCTTGTCGGACGCCGGGAGCGCGTTGGCGATGTCTTCCATGTTCTTCGCCCGGCTCACCGCGAGGCCAATCAGGTGCGCCTTGGCCCCCATGAGGTTCGCCTTCTCCAGCTCCGCGTTGGCGCCGGCCATCTCCACCGTGGTCGTGTAGGCCTTGAAGCCCGGGCTGTCGGGATCCGGCAGGAACGCCCCCAGCCATCGCACGAACTCGGCTTGCGGCAACACGTGGCCCATGAGGGCGGCCTCCAGCAGGCACGGCGCAAAGAAGTCCGAGCCCGAGACCTCCACGTTAGGCGCACACCCGGTGTCGTTGAGGAAGAAGGCGCGTGCGCGCTCCTCGACCTGCTGTTGCACCGCCGACTCCCCCGTGGTCCGCGCATACTCGTGCAGCAGGAGCAGCGCATACGCGGTGTTGGCGTGTGTCCCGATGCGCATCGGGGCCGCCAACCCCTTGAGGTACGCCGGGAATCGCTCGAGGAAGATGCGTGCAAGCGGCTCGAGGGCCGCAGCCCACTTCCTGGCGTCGGGATCGTCCCACGCCTTCACCTCGCCATACAACCGCAGCAGCCACACCCAGCCATACGGTCGTTCGAACGTGCGATCGCCTTCCCCACTGAAGAACTCCACCTCGCCCGTCATCGGCCCGACCGCGAGGTGTTCGTTGAGTTTCTCGCGAATCAACCGCGCCACGCTCAGGTCGGGATACGCGCGCAGGATCTTCACGAGCGTCCACGTGGAATTCACGGCCGAATGCCAATCGGAGCAGCCGTAGAAGGCGCGCGTCTTCTGGAAGTCAGTAGCCATCCGCACGGTGGACTCGTACAGGTAGCCGCGACTCCGCGGCGGTTCGTGCGGCTTGTCCACGCAACCAATCGGCAATGCGGCGAGCCACGTTGCCGTCTCGCGCGTGAGCTGCAACGGCAGGTCCGTGCGTGCAGGACGCCCCTGGGCAACGGCGGTGGACGCCGCGAAGGCAAGGAAGAACGCGGTGCGCATGGGAGACATCGGCGAGAGGTGGCGCGACACGGACAGCGACGGAACGGACATCGCGCCACGGGAATGTCGGCGCGGGGGCAACGCTAGGGAATTGCGCGCTCCAGCGCCGCCGCGATCCCGGCCATGTCGTTGCGCACGTACAGGTGCATCCCCAGGGGTGTCCATCCGGTGCGATGGAGCAGGCGACGCCACCAGCGCGGGGTCCGTGCCGCCGAGCGTGTGAAGTCACCCACGGCATCGTCGGCGGCGGTGAAGATCTCGAAGTACGCCACACCAACACACGCGCTGGTCAACCAGGTCAGCCCGGCCTCCAGCTCGGCGGGTGGCACGTAGTTCATGACCCCGCAACACAGGATGAGGTCGAAGTCGTCAGGCAGCCGAAGCCCCTCGAGGTCCCCGAACCCGCCCAGTCGCAGGTGACGCGCCTTTCCGAAGCGCTGCACGGCGTACTCACTCGGGTCCACGCCGAAGTACTTCGCGCGCGGGCGCACCTTCTTGAGGGCCTGCCCCCAGTGGCCCTCGCCGGCACCCACGTCGAGCACCTTCGTCACCGGGCGCTCGAGGATGTACTCGGCGGCCGACACGATGAAGGACAGCTGCCGCCGGATGTCGAGCGGGGACTTCACGCGATGCTTCGGGTGGCGGTACCACTTGTCGAAGTACGCCTGGTCGTAGTGGGACGGTGGACGGAGGGAGGGGGCCACGGCAGAAACGAGGAAGGAGTTCGCGGCGAAGAGTAACGCCCTGGCGACTGGGTGGCGCACGCCGCGGGAGGTGCTACGGCGGCAGCACCAGCAGGAACTCGGCGCGGGCGCGCTTTTCCCCGGTGAGCTGCTGCGCCAGGCGCACCCCTAACCGCATCGTGGATCTCATCCCCAGCGGGGCGATGTCGGCCGTGAGTTCCCCGCCGACGGCGCGGTAGTCCACCGGGGCGGTCCCGGTACGGCTGTTTCCGCGCGCGACATCCGCGAACGCTGCGCCCTGGATGCGCCGCACAAAGGCGAGCGGCCCGAGGGCGAGGTCGGGATACAGCAGCGGCATGTGATACGCGGCCGCGACCCGCGTGAGCCGATCGTGGTATCGACGGCGGTACCCGCGCGGAAAGACCACCTCACTGGCAAACCGGTAGTTGCCCGGACGTTGCTCCTCGTGCCCCGCGTCGAACACCAGCGCGTGGTTGTTCCACAATCCCGGGGTGATGAGCGTCCCGCGCGCCGACATCAGGTGACCCTGATAGTCGCCAGGCAGCGGGGTGTGTCGATACACGGCAGCGACGGACGCCCCGGTCTGCATGAGGTCGCGGAACGCCGCCGCGCGCACATGGCTCGCGTTCACCCCCCACACGACGGGCCGGAAGGTCCCGTTGTTGTTGTCGAAGCGGAAGCGCACCGGCTGGTCGGTGATGTGCGTGCGCCCCACCCCCGCACTCAGCGTGATCGACTGCCGACGCTGGCCGATGAGTCGCGTGAGCGGCAGGCGCGCAAGCACCTGGGTGGATTGCTCATTCCAGCTGTAGGGCACCACGCGCCCCAGCGAATCGGTGTAGGACGACCCGCGGGATCCCCAGCGCAGCCCCGCATCGACAATGACCGGGAGTCCCGCGTAGCTGGCCCCGATGTCCGTCGAGAGTTTCTGCTCGTTGGTGTTCCAGAGGATGCCGGCGTTCACCCCAAACGTATTGAGCAGGTTGCGGCTCTCCAGCGACACGCCCTGGTTCACGCCATCGCCACCCGGCGCCAGCATGAGGCTGTGGAAGTCGAAGAGGGTGCGCGGCCCGGCGTATCGCCGCGGCACCAGCGGCGGCAACGTAGTGGGAGCAATCCCCGCCGAGAGGCGCGCTTCCTGCGCCACGGTCGAATCGGCGAGCATGACGAAGGCGGGTGAAACACCAGCGGACTCCTGCCGCGCCGCGGGATTCAACGGGGCGCGCGCAATGTCCCAGCCTGATGGCCCATAGTCCGCGAAGTAGACGGACTGGCCATCGGGGGCCGGCGCCGCGAAGGCCGCACCGAATCGTCGCGCCGTGATCCGCGAGACAACCTGCGTGGTCGTGTCCAATGCCCAGATGTTGTCGAGTCCATCACGCGGCGAACCGAACACCACATGCGCGCCCTGGGCGACGGGTCGCGAGATCGCCTGCTGCGTGTAGTCCATCAGCGTCCGCACACGCTCGGTGGCGAGGTCGACACGCAACAAGGTGTTGCCGCGCGTGGAGTCCACCGCCACGACGAACAGTCCCGTGCCATCCGGCGTCCACGACGGCGTGACGAGGAACCCGGCATCCAGGGTCTCGATGCGCCGCTGCACGACGCCGCTCCCGGCATCGAGCAGCACGAGTCGCGAGCGTCGCGATTGGTCGAACTCCACCACCGCGACCTGCGACCCATCCGGGGACAGCGACGGACCGAAGTACCGCGAGCGATCCGACAAACGCGTGACGCGTCGCGTGGTGAGGTCGAGCAACTTCACGACGAGGAAGTTCCGCTCGCCATACCGCGGGTCGGCCTCGTACTCGCTCCACACCACCTGGTCGCCGCGCACGTGAAACTGGAGGTCACCCACCAACCCGATGCGATCCACCAGCACCTCGCGCCGGCCATCACGCAGGCGCACGAGTTGTGTAGGGGTATCCAGGTCCCAGTAGGTGGCGATGAGGCTCCCGTCACCCGCAGCCTGCGGCAGGGACCACACGTGATACCCTTCCGTGGAAGGCGACACCACGGTGGCGGGGGTCTCGACCACGGCCGCGCGTTGCGCCCCCCACACGCTGTCGGCCTCGCGGAGGGCATCGCGATGCAGCTCGGTCAGTCCCTTCCCGGTTTCCTTCTTGAGGGCCATCGAGAGCGCGAACGGCGGGAGCGGGTTCCACGAGGCGCGCTGCAACACGCGTCGCCACGCGCTGTCCCCGTGGTGGGTTCGCACATAGGACGTCAGCAGGTAGCCGAGTTCATACCAGTCGGGATACACCGTGCGAAAGCTCCCCTGCCACGCCGGGTAGTACCCGACCGCCTGGCGATCGGCGGTCATGGCACGCAGCCGGCCGGTGAAGAGCGGCTGCCGCCCACGCCCGGCCTCGGACAACGCGGTCTCGATGCCCACCGCGTCGCCCTCCCAGAACCAGGCGGGGAAGTAGAGGTTGCCGCCCAGGAACGCCATCGTGTTGTCACCGAACACGCGCGACAGCAGCCCGACCCAACCGGTGCGCAGCGCCTGCTCCTGTACGATGTGGCGCCCCTCGTGGACGGCGAGCAGGTGATACCAATCCATCGGCCCGAAGGCATCCACCGTGGTGTTGGGCAACGCATACCACTGCGAACGCCGCGGTCCCCATCCCACGTACGCGTTGGACGTGAGCGACGTGCTGTTGAGCACGAGCGGAATGCGGCGCGGGGACGCGCCTAACGAAGCGCCAAGCGGGCGGTAGTTGCGTTCCAGGAGCCGGGCGGCGCGTTGCGCCTCCACCGCGAGCGACTC
>JAEUJK010000173.1 GCA_016794735.1 Gemmatimonadota bacterium
CTTCCTTTCCGGCGAACGGCGAGTTGTTCACGACGAAGTCGACGGAGATCGTCGGCTCCTCGACGGCGATCCCCTCGAGCCGCTCCGGATGTTCGACGTGGCAGAGGGTGAGGCCGATCTCGATCCCCTCGAGCCCCGCCAACGCGACGATTTCCCCCGCCGAGGCCGACTCGACCTCCAGCCGCTCCAGCCCCTGGTGCGTGTACAGCTTCGTCACGCGGGCATTCTCGGGCGGCATCGACACATCGTTGGACAGCAGCGAGACCGACTGCCCCACGCGGACGGTGCCGCGCTCGATGCGCCCCACCGCCAGGCGGCCGAGGTACGGGGAATAGTCCAGGGTGGAGACGAGCATCTGGAACGGCCCGTCGGCGTCGTTAGGCGGCCCGGGAATCTCCGACACGATCGTGTCGAAAAGGGGATCGAGGCTCGTCGGGGTCACGTCCATGTCGAGGGTGGCGACCCCCTCGCGTGCCGACGCGTAAACCACCGGCGCGTCGAGCAGGTCCTCGTCGGCCTCCAGGTCGATCAGCAGGTCGAGCACCTCGGAGTGCACGCGCAACGGGTCGGCGCCCGGGCGATCGATCTTGTTGATCACGACGATCGGGCGGCGCTTGAGGTCGAGCGCCTTGCGCAGCACGAACCGCGTTTGCGGCATCGGGCCATCGAAGGCGTCGACGACGAGGAGCACCCCGTCCACCATGCGCAGGATGCGCTCCACCTCGCCCCCGAAGTCGGCGTGACCCGGGGTGTCGACGATGTTGATCTTGGTGTCCTTCCACGTCACCGCGGTGTTCTTCGCGAGGATCGTGATCCCCCGCTCGCGTTCGAGCGGGTTCGAATCCATCACGCGCTCCTCGACGACCTGGTTCTCGCGAAACGCCCCGGCCTGGCGGAGCATCTTGTCCACGAGGGTGGTCTTGCCGTGGTCGACGTGCGCGATGATGGCGATGTTACGGATTTGCATAGCCTTGAAGTATCAGGGGGGTCGTGTCGGGGTTCAACCCTCTTGCCTGTTCCCGGCACTCATGCCAAGGTAGCGGGGTCGAATCCGAAAACCTCCGGAGGTGTTCCATGCAGCAGCAGCAGGAGCCCGGTATGGCGGATTACCCTCACGGCCGTGGATACGGCCACGACTACATGCGGGGCGGCGAGGTCCACGGGGGCTACGGGTACAGTAGCCGGATCGAGTACGAAAAGCGCCGCGGCGAGGAAGAGAGGGCCATCGCACGCCAGACCGACGCTCCGGACGACGCCAAGTAGCCTGCGCGGGGGGACTCAGACCGGGTCCCCCCGCGTTGCCGTTTTAGCGCCGCCCCGCCACGGGTCGGGCCGCGGTCGGCGATGACCGCTCGGCCGGTGCCTCGATTTCCGCGAACGAGACGTCGAACCCGCGCGTCTTGAGCGCGGCGACAATGCCGGCCTTGTCTGGCGCACGCAGGTAGGCCTCCTGCGGCTCCACCGTGCCCTGCTCCACCAGCGAAACCAGGGCGTCCATCATCGTCACCATGCCCAGGCGCTTGGACGTCTGCATGATCGACGGCATCTGGAAGGTCTTCCCTTCACGGATGAGGTTGGACAGTGCCGCCGTGACGAGGAGGATCTCCATCGCCGCCACGCGTCCGCCGCCGACCTTGCGACACAATGTCTGCGAGATCACCCCGCGCAGCGACTCCGACAGCATCACGCGGACCTGCGACTGCCGATCGGGCGGGAACTGGTCGATGATGCGGTCCACGGTGCTGGGCGCGGTCGACGTGTGCAAGGTGCCGAAGACAAGGTGACCGGTCTCGGCCGTTTCGATCGCGATCGAGACGGTCTCGAGGTCGCGCAGCTCGCCGACGAGCACGACGTCCGGGTCCTCGCGCAGGGCCGCTCGCAGCGCCTGCTTGAACGAACGTGTGTGAATGCCAACCTGCCGCTGCGTCACCAGGCATCCCTTGCTCTGGTGCACGAACTCGATCGGGTCCTCGATGGTGATGATGTGATCACGCCGCGAGGTATTCACGAGGTCAACGAGCGCGGACAACGTCGTGGACTTGCCGCTCCCGGTGGGACCGGTGACGAGGACGAGTCCCTTGGAGAGCTGCGTGAGGGCTCGCACCTCCTGGCTCAGGCCGAGTTCATCCGCCGTGATGATGCGGCTCGGGATGGCGCGCGTGACCAGCCCCGGCCCGCTGCGATCCACGAACGCATTGATGCGGAAACGGCCGAGTCCGGGGAACTCGTACGCGAAGTCGGCGTCGCCGCTGTCCTCGAACTCGCGTCGCACATCCTCGTCCATGATCGAGTGCAACATGGCGCGCATGCGCTCGCCCTCGATCGGCGCCTCGTTCTCGATGGCCTTCACGTCCCCACTGGAGCGCGCCATCGGCTGGGCCCCCGTGCGCAGGTGAAGGTCCGACGCGCCGAGCTCCATCTGCTTGCCGAGGAGCCGCTGCATGTCGGCGAGCGCGTCGGGATACACCGGGGTCCCCGGGTCGATCACCACCGTCGTGGCGGCGGGTGCAGCCAGGGAGTCGTCCAAGCGGAGCGCGGGGCGCGCTTCGCGCAGGGTCGCCCGCGGCGTTCCGCCGTCGCGCGTGAGGTGGACCTCGAAGGTGCGCCCGGCAAACGGCAGCCAGGTGTCGAGCTGGCCCGCGGTTTCGAACTCTGCCATCGCGAAGGGCGGCACCAACTGGGCCACCAGGTTGCGCCATGCCTCCGCCGGCAGCGGACCCTTGGTCAGTGCGACCTGGCCGCCGTCACGCTCGAGCGTGATGGCCGTATCCGCCACCACGTGGAGGGTGCCACCGGGGGCGTTCCCCAGGACGTCGAGCAGCCGCTGGATCTGTGACATCAGGCGAGGTGCTCCACGTGGACGATGGCGTCGCGATTGATCAGGATCACTCCTTGCGCGGTATACAGCTGGACAAATCGCGCGGGGATCTTGTTGAGGTAGTCGAGCACACGCTGGTTGGCCGTGGCCTGCTCGATGAACAGGGTGCCGCTGTACAACTCGCCGTCGGTGACGGTGACGGCCACGTCGGCGCGTGCGCCGAGCGCCCAGTCCGGTTCCGGGACATCCTCGGTGGGCACGACCACTTCGCGGATGTGCGCCTTCGCGCAGAGCAGCGTTCGCCCGGACAACGTCGCGAGCGGGAAGAACGGCTCCGGCGAATTGAGGACGTCCGGGACTTCCTCGTGGCCCGATGGGGTGCGCGCGTTGCTGACCACGAACAAGTCGCCGGTCAGCCGCTCTCCCCGGTCAGTCACCACAATGACGGGGAGCCGGGTCTTCTCGATGTGGAAGTCGTTGACGATCGTCCACATGGGTGATGAGCGCGACATGGCAGGGGAAGGACGCGCGGCGCGCGTACGGTGTCACCCTGAGTATCGGCCGCTCCTCGCGATCCACTGCACCGACCGGGCGCCGCGATCCGCACCCGCCCGCTGTGACGAAGGTCACACCCCTAGGGATGCCCGCCCTGGCAGATCTCCTCGCGCTCGATCTGCAGCGTGACGTGGCCGATCCCGAAGGACCGCATGGCGGCCACCGCCTGCTCCAGGACCTGCTGGTGGTCGGCCAGCTGCGGCACGATCGCGTGGGCACTCATCGCCACCATCCCCGTCGTCACGGTCCAGACGTGCAGGTCGTGGACACCACACACCCCCGGCAACGCCTCGAGCCGCGCGCGCACGTCACCTAACGACACGTGCGACGGCGTGGCCTCCAGCAGCACGTCGACGCTTTCCCGCACCAGGCGCCAGCTCGATCGCACGATCAACAGCGTCACCACGATGGACGCAATCGGGTCGGCCGCGAGGATCCCGGTCTGCCGGATGACGAGCGCCGCGACCACGGTGCCCACGGATCCCAGCAGGTCGCCCAGCACGTGGAGGTACGCGCCGCGCACGTTCATGCTGTGGGTGTGCCCGCGATGGAGGAGCCACGCGCAGACCCCGTTGGCGACGAGCCCGGCCACCGCCACTGCGAGCATCGTGGTCGTCTCCACGGGCTCGGGCGACCGCAGGCGCCCGACCGCCTCGATCACGATCCCGACGGAGACCAGCAGCAACACACTGCCGTTGATGAACGCCGCCAGGATTTCCCAGCGCAGGTAGCCGTAGGTCTTCTCTGGGGTCGACGGCCGGCGGCTGAACCACGCGACGAACAGCGAGAGGGCGAGGGCCCCGGCGTCGGTAAGCATGTGCCCCGCGTCGGCGAGCAGCGCGAGGGAGTTCGCCAGGTATCCCCCCACGACTTCCGCCACCAGGAAGGCAACGGTGATCCCCAACGCCCACTGCAACGCACGCCGATGATCGCCGTGGGCGTGGTCGTGTCCGTGCGCGTGGTCGTGGTGATGGTGAACGTGCATCGCGGCGAACGGGGGCCTGCGGGAGGACGGATGTGACGGACAGCTAGCCGGGTCCCGTTGGCGCCGCAAGGGGCGGTTGTGCGTGGCTGGTGCCTCACGTGGGGCGCGCGATGACAGTAGACTACCGCCGTGAGTCGCGCGCTCGTCATCATCGTCCTCCTACTGCTCAACGGCTTCTTTGTGGCCGTGGAGTTTGCCCTGGTGCGCTCGCGCCGCACGCGCCTCGAGGGCATGGCTCGCGCCGGAGACCGCCTGGCCGCCATTGCGCTTCGCGCGACCGGGAACCTCAGTCGGGTCCTCTCGGCCAGTCAGCTCGGGATCACGCTGGCCTCCCTGGGCCTTGGCTGGGTGGCCGAAAGCACCCTCGGGGAAGTATTCGAACACTGGTTTGAAAACCTTCCGCTGGCGTTCGATGCCTCGGTCCGCGTGAGCATCGGCGCGGCAGTGGCCATCGCGGTGGCGACATTCATGCACGTCGTCTTCGGCGAACTCGCCCCGCGGGCCGCTGCCCTCAACCACCCGGAAACGATGGCGCGCTGGCTCACGCCGCCGCTGCTCGTCTTTTCCTGGCTCACGACACCCTTCACGTGGGTCCTCAACCACTCCGCGACCCTGGTCCTTCGCCTGTTTGGCCAGACCGCGGCGGTCTCCGAGGAGCCGGTGCACTCGCCCGACGAGCTGCGCATGATCGTGGAGCACGCGGAAGAGGGCGGCTCGATCGACGCGAAGGACGCACAGCTGCTCGAAGGGGTGTTCGAGTTCAGCGAGAAGAACGCACGCGAGGTCATGACGCCGCGGACGAACGTCGTCGCCCTGCCGGTCGAGGCGACGCTGGAGGAAGCGTGCGACCTGGTGGAGGAGAGCAACTTCTCCCGCTATCCGGTCTACGACGGGTCACTCGACAACGTCATCGGTCTCGTGCTCGCCAAGGACCTGCTGCGCGAGGTACGTCGCCCCTCGGCTTCGTTCGACCTGCGTCGCCTCATGCGCGACGTGCATGTGGTCCCGGGCTCGCGCGAGGTGGAAGAGGTCCTCGCCGACTTCAAGCGTCGCAAGGAACACCTGGCCGTGGTGCTCGACGAGTTCGGCGGCACGGCCGGCATCGTCACCATGGAAGACCTGCTCGAGGAGATCGTCGGCGAGATCCTCGACGAACACGACGAACCCGAG
>JAEUJK010000013.1 GCA_016794735.1 Gemmatimonadota bacterium
CGGGATTCCGGCAGTGCCCTGCTGCTGGCTGCGGCTGGTGACGCGCGGCGCCACGAGGTCCGCGCTGTTCATGTGGGACATGTGGTCGTCCGACGCGGTGGCACCCGAGGTGCGCGACACCTGCTGCAGGGTGCACGCGACGGCGACGAGGGGAATGGCGAGTACGAGAGATCGCATGGAGGCGAGGGGGGTTGTCGTGGGTGTGTGGTACCCGCTGGACGCTGCATGGTGGCGAGCGGCGGCGCTAGCCCTCCGGGGGCGCCACGCGACCTCGACTGTCCCACCAGTAGATCGCGATTCCCAGGGCGAGGGTGGCCAGCCCGGTGAACGCCGCCACCGGACGCTCCCACAGGACGAACCCGAGGGTCCAGAGCGAGGCCAACACGAAAAACGCGGGGACGACGGGAAAACCCGGGATGCGATACGGCAACACGCGCCCCGGTTCACGACGGCGGCGAAGCCACACGGCGATCACCGCGAGCAAGGTCCCGATGTTCAGCGTGAAGCCGGCATAGGTCATCACGCGATCCACCGAGTTGGTGAGCAGCAATGCCAGGGTGATCCCGACCTGGAGCAGGATCGCATTGCGCGGGACCTGGTTGGCGCTGCGCGCTCCAATGATCCGAAGCCGTGCCAGGTCCTTGGTCACCGCCTCGGTCACGCGCGAGCCCGCCATCACCATGGCGCTGATCGTCGCCACGAGCAGCATGGCGATCATCCCGCTCATGAGCCGCCCGCCCATCTCGCCGAACATCGCCCGCGCCGAGAGTGCACCGACCTCCACCACGCCGCCGAGTTCGGCGATGGGGATCGTGCGGAGGAAGGTCCAGTTGAGCAGCAGGTAGAGCAGCGCCACCGCGGAGGTGCCAACGATGAGCGTGGCGGGCAGCGTGCGCCCGGGAGACTTCACCTCACCCGCGATGTACCCGGCCGCATTCCACCCGGAGAAAGCAAACGAGACGTAGATCAGCGAGACCGCGAACCCCGGTTCCAGCACCTCGCGCATCCCGGTCGTGGTTGGCGCGAAGGACAACGGCGTGGGGGCATCGTAACGCGCACCGGCTACCACAAAGGCGAGGATGAGCCCGAGTTCCACCACGACCAGCACGACCTGGAAGCGACGCGCGACCGCGAGGTCGGTGGCATGCACGAGCGCCACGATCGCGAGCACCCCGACCGACGCCGCAAACGGTGGCACGTCGACGACCGTCGCGAAGTACTTCCCGAACGCGAGGGCGGCCAGGGCGATGGGCGCGGCGAATCCCACCGTCATCGAGATCCATCCACCGAGAAATCCGATGAGCGGCGAGTAAAGGCGCGACAGGTAGACGTACTCGCCGCCGGAGTGCGGATAGGCCACGCCGAGTTCCGCGTACGACAGCGCGCCGCACAACGCGATGAGTCCACCCACCGCCCACAACGCGAGCAGGGCGAAGCCGTCGGTCGTCTCGAGCACCTGGAACCCGAGGCTCGTGAAGACACCCGTCCCGATCATGTTCCCGATGATGACCGACGTCGCCGTGGCGAAGCCGACCTGTCGGAGCGCGTCCTCGGTGGATGGTGTCACGCGGTCGGGGCAGAGGGGTTCGGGAATATGCCGACGGCAGGAAGGGGTGCTCTCCCGCGCGGCTCCTTCACGCCGCATTTTCGGGCGACCCCACGCCCCTCGGAGATGTCATGGCTCGCTACACGCGCAAGGAATTCCTCTCCCTTGGTGCTTTGCTCGCAGGTGCCGCGAGCATCGCACGGCTTCCGTTCCCACGGTCGGCCCAGGCGCAGCCCGCTCCGGCGCAACCCAACCGTGGCGCGGGGATCGAGGCTGACCTGGTCGTGATGAATGCGGTGGTCCACACCTCGGACCCCGCCATGCCGACCGCGCAGGCGTTTGCGGTGAAGGACGGCCGCTTTCTCGCCGTGGGGTCCAACGCCGACATCCGGAACCTGGCGTCCCAGCGGACGCGGGTGATCAACGCGGCGGGGATGTTCGTGGCCCCGGGGTTCATCGATTGCCACTGCCACCCGAGCGGGGTGAACGAGCTGTTCGGGGTGAACGCCAACGTGCGCACCCTCGCCGAGCTCAAGGCCAACCTGTCACGCCGGATTGCGCAGGTGCCGAAGGACATGTGGGTGGACGCCTACATGTTCGACGACACCAAGCTCGACGTGGAGCTGACACGGCAGCTCCTCGACGACATCTCCCCAAGCAATCCGGTGTCGGTGAACCATCGCGGGGGCCACACGAGCTGGTACAACTCCCGCGCCCTCGAGCTGGCCGGCGTCACGGCCACCACGAAGGACCCCGAGCACGGTCGCTTCTTCCGCGATGCCAGCGGCCAGCTCACCGGCCGCGTGGCCGAACTTGCGCGCGGCGTCTTTGCCCCGGTGGGGATCCGCGCCAGGTTCAGCACGGCCGAGGAACGTGAGCGCTCGCGCCAGGGGATGAAGCACATCTCGCAGGAGTTCGCGAAGGTCGGACTGACGAGTGTGCACGACGCCGGCGCCGGGTCCGACAAGATCCGTGCGTACGAGGACGTCTACCGCGCGGGCGACCTGCGGCACCGCGCCTACATGATGATCCGGGGCGGGGCGTATCCCCAACTGCGGGATGCCGGCGTGTACACCGGCTTTGGCGACGAGTGGTTGCGCGTGGGCGGCGTGAAGTACGCGGCCGACGGCTCCGCGTCCGAGCGCACGATGCGCATGAGCACCCCCTACGTCGGGACGAACGACTACGGCATCCTGACGATGACGCAGGAAGACATCCATGCCGCGGTCGACAACGCGCACGCCAACAACTGGCAGGTGGGGATCCACGCCAACGGCGACGTCGCGATCGACATGGTACTGCAGGCGTACGAGCGCGTGCTCGCCAAGTCGCCGCACCCCGACCGTCGCCACCGCATCGAACACTGCTCGCAGGTGAACCCGGACCTCCTGCGCCGCATCAAGGCCACGGGCACGATCCCGACGCCGTTCTGGACCTACGTCTACTACCACGGCGAGAAGTGGTCGCAGTACGGCGACGAGAAGATGCGCTGGATGTTCGCGCACCGGTCGTTCCTCGACAGCGGGATCAAGGTGCCGGGGGCGTCGGACTACGGCCCGGGACCGTTCGAGCCGCTCATGGCGATCCAGTCCATGGTGACGCGTCGCGATTTTCGCGGACGCGAGTGGGGCACCAACCAGAAGATCTCCCTCGACGAGGCCCTGATGGTCGCGACGCAACACGGCGCGTACGCCTCGTACGAGGAGAAGACCAAGGGATCGATCACGGCCGGCAAGTACGCGGACTTCGTCATGCTCGAGAAGTCGCCGAAGGCCGTGGATCCCAACGCCATCAAGGACATCAAGATCGCGCGCACGGTGGCGGGCGGACGCACGACCTGGGAGGGGTGAGGGACCGGGGATGGGGAGCCCTGGCACGCGAGCCCCTACATTCCATCGCGTGCCTCCCGTTCCCGTCCTCGGAGTCGTCACGATCGGCCAGTCGCCGCGCCCCGATCTCGAGCGCGCGTTCCTCGCCCACGCGCCTGACGCGCGGGTGCGCGTCGTCGGGGCGCTTGACGGGCTCGACTCGCATGAAATCGCCGACCTCGCGCGCCGTGCCACGGAACATCCGGTGCCGGTGCGCCTGCTCGACGGCTCCACGCGCGACATCGGGATCGAGTGGTTGCATCCCCTGGTCGAGCGCCGCTCTCGCGAGTTTGCCACGGAGGGGGCACGCGCGGTCGTGGTGGCGACCGCCGGTGAGTTTCCCCCGTGTCGTTGCGACGTGCCGGTGATCCTTCCCGGTCCACTCGTGCAGCAGGATGTGGCCGCCGAGAGCCCGCGACGGTGCGTGGGGATCGTGACACCCATGGAACGGCAGGCACGCTCGGCGGCGGCGCGCTGGCTCGCCGACGGCTTCCTCCCCGTGGCGACCTGGGCCTCCCCGGTGAAACAGAGCGAGATCGCGCGCGCGTGTGACGTGATGCGCGCGGCCGACGTGGACGTCGTCGTGCTGGACTGCATGGGGCACGACGCCGCCTACGCCGACGCCTTCGTGCAGCGGTGCGGCAAGCCCGTGTGGAGCACCCAGGAC